>NZ_CAXSHM010000014.1:0-85102 GCF_964237335.1 uncultured Sphingomonas sp. | reverse complement strand
GCTACCCTCGCCGTCTGACGTCCCGCCCACAACCGGGGGGGGTGAGTAATTACTCAGCGGACGCCGACCCGAAGACGTCGTCGGCAAGAACTTCTTCAACGACATCGCGCCGTGCGCGAAGGGGCAGGTGTTCTACAACCACTTCTTCAAGGCGGTCGGCGATGGTGAGGTCAACACCATGTTCGATTATCATTTCGACTATAAACTCACTCCCATGAACGTCCGCATCCATATGAAATCGGCCAAGGCGTCGCAGGGCATTTGGATTTTCATCAAGCGCGTCTGATCGCGAGCCATTGTTGCGGAGACGAGATATGAAGGACACGAAGATAGAAGGCGACATGGCCGACACCGACCTTTTCTCGCCCGAGGAGCTGGCGATGATGTCGATGGCGGACGGGATCATCGACGACGTGGTTGTCGTTCACGACCGTGACGAACTCCAGCAACAGTATAATGCGGTCTCCCGACTGATCGCGGAAGGCGGCGAGCGCGAACGCCAATTGCGCGCGATCGTTCACGATCTCACCTTTCTGGCCAACGCGAACCAACTGCAGCAGTCCTCGCTTCACGAGCAGACCCGGTCGCTTGCGCGTCTCGTGGTGTCCGCCAGTGAGCGGGAGCTCCAGCTCAAGCAGAGCCTGGACGATTTCCGCGCCTTGATCGGTCGTCGCGCCCGCAACGTGATGTGACCGGCCGTCCGACCACCTGCCCAGCACCCTGGAGATCCCCATGCCGAGCGTGATGCTGTACCAAGTTCCGGAACCGGTCGAGGCACCCGTTCCGCCGCCAGTTGCGCCTCCGCCTCCCGTCCAGGTCGAGCGCCTGCGCGAACTGGAAGAGCGGATCGCGCCCATGCACGTGCTGAAACGCACCGGCCAGCGCTCTTTCGCATTCAACGGTCAGATCCTGGGCACGGTCTGCGGTATCGACCAGGTGCTGCCCTATTGGTACGAGATCAACGTCTACCGCACCGTGCTTGGCACCTACATCTCCGATATCCGCCTGTTCGGAAAGGGTGCGGAGGCGACCGATCTTTTCCGCGTCACCGAGCATGACGCGATGGACGCGGTTCAGAACTATCTCGAACATTACGATCCGTCGTGCGACCTGCCGCCGGTCCGATATGATGCGACGTCCCAGTCGGCGGCGGCGCTGACGTTGCGCGCGATCGAGGTTCGGGCCGAGCTCCAGCGCATCGCCGATCATTATCATGTCACCGTCGGCGCGCTGCTCACCGCGCTTCCGGACTGACGGCGCTAGACGGGCCAGTCCGCCAGCTTGCCCATCGGGTCGCGTGGCAGCTCGTGCCCCAGCGTGAAGCGGCGCGGGCGTTCGACGTCGCGTAGCCGTTGTCCACACCAGCCGTCCACCTGGCCGAGCAGCGTATCGCCGCTGACGTCCGGCTTCGGGATGATGAACGCCTTGAGCCGGCCGCTCACCGGCTCTATCCTGACGGCGGCGTCGGCGACCCCAGCGTGCGCCAGCAGCGTCTCGCGGACCAGCGACGGGAAGACGTTGGTCCCGCCCACCTGCACCGCGCCGTCGAGCCGACCGTTCAGGTGGAAGCGCCGTGCGTCGATCCAGGCGCTTCGATCCATCAGCTCCTGCCGGACGGGTCCGTCCGCGCCATCGCGCACGACCGCATCGTCGCTCAGCCGCCGCCAGCGATCGAGCAGGACGAACGGATCGCCGGGGGCGGTGCGGAAGCCAATGCCTCCGATCTCGCTCGCGCCATAGATCTCGACCAGCCTGTCGAGCCCCTGCGCCGCCAACTGGCCGGCGAGCGCGGGCGGCATCGGCGCGGTGGAGCTTATCCCTGTCATGCCGGTGGGAAATGTAGGGCATGTCCGTGCGACGTGGCTCCACATCGTCGGCGTGGCGACGACCAGCGTGCCCGGCCCGGCGCGTCTCAGCAGCGCGACATTGTCGTGCGCCCGGAGCAGCTCGACGCCCAAATGGTCGGGCAACATCGCGGTGAACAGCGTCCCATAGATGTGATGGGAGGGCACGAGCGAAACGATCCGCCGGATCGGGCCCAGGATGTCGACCCAGCCTTCCATCTCGGCCGCGAGATCAGCGATCGGATGGGTGCATCGCTTGGCTGCCCCCGTCGATCCCGACGTCCGGAACGTCAGGTGGGTGCCACCCTTAGACAGCGACTCGGCCACCAGATCGCACCAGTCGCCCAGCCGCGGCAGGGTGAGCAGATGATCCTCCGCGCCATATTCGTGCAGGTGGAAGAACTCATTCAGCGCGGCGCTCGCGTCCAAGCGTTCGAGGCTGTCGAGATCAAGCCCCGCCTCGTCCAGGCTGGTCGACGCGTCCCAGCCCGACCTGCCCAGCATCGCCGACGAGCGCCCGCGCGACCGGCCCAGTTCGGCTGCCAGCAGATCGCTCACCAGCCGCACGATCGCGGCGCGAGAGAATGGCAGGCGCGAAGTGCGGTCGGTGAAGGTGCTCATGCCTCCGTTTTAACTCGGGAGGGTTAACGGCTTGTTGAATCGGACAACGCCGCCAACGGCCCGATCAGCTAGGGCCGCACGAACGCGCCGATGTGATCGTTCAGGAACTTGGCGTCGGCGGGATTGCTCGCGGCGCCTGCGGTATGGCCCCATAGCGAGGGGATCGGCAGCAACGTGACATGCGGGATGAACCCCGCTTCGAACCGCGCATCGTCGACGGGGAAGTACAGATCGGTCGCCGACGGCATGTAGAGGACCGGCACCTTGATCGACGCGAGCGCCTTCTTGACGTCGCCGCCGAAGCCGGGTGTGGTGCCGATGTCATGTCCTTCCCAGGTGCGCATCTGCAGGATCAGGTCGTTGGCGTCCGCGCCGGGGATGAAATCCTTGTACAGCCCGTCGAAGACGGTGCGGAACGTCGAGCCCGGCGGCGAGCCGGGCCGCCAGAGCTCCTCGCGCCACCAGCCTTGCGAGAACAACCAGCCCGCCCAGATCGCGCCGAACGTCTGCAGCCCTTTGCGCGGCGGCTCCTTGTAATCGCCGCCGTTGAAGACCGGGTCGCTCTGGATCGCGATGATCTGGCTTTCGAGCCGCACGATCCCGTGCGGCCATGTCTTGGCGGTGGCGGAGGTGACGACGATCCGGTCCATGAACGCGGGGTAGGTGACCGCCCATTGGAACGCCTGCTCCCCGCCCATCGAAAAGCCGATGATCGCGCGCAGGTGATGGACGCCCAGCGCCTCGCCCAGCAGGCGATGCACCGCGTCGACGTTGTCCCGGATGCTGGTCACGGGGAATCGCGGACCGTCGAACGGCGCGGGCGTGTTGCTCGGCGACGAGGATTTGCCGTTCCCGAACAACTCGGTCGCGACGAGGAAATACTTCGCGGGATCCAGCGCCTTGCCGGGCCCGATCAGCCATTCATAGCCGTGCGAATCGGCCATGTAATGCGACGGCAGGAGGATGGCGTTGTCCCGCGCGGCGTTCAGCGTGCCGTAGGTCGCGTACATGACCCTGGCCTCGGGCAGGACCGTTCCGTTCTCCAGCTTGAACTGCTTGATGAAGAAGGCGCGTCGATCGCCGTCCGCGGCAAACGCAGGCGTCGCGAGGGTGGATACTATCATGAACATCGCCATCAGAAATCGAAACATCGGCCCGCCCTCCCGTGTACGATCCGGCCATAGCCGGTAGCAAGCGCGTGCGCACCCGTCGAACGATGCCGGCAGTCCGTGGTAGAACCATGGCCCGAGTGTCGGTCGTCAGCCTGGTCACCCACCGCCCGCATCCCGGGCCTGACTTTGGAGCCGTGCTCCGCTATCGTGCGTCAGCAGGACGGAGCCCCGATGTCGCACCCAGGTCACACCATCCACGCGCACCAGCATCATATCGGCTGGAACAATGCGATCCCGCCGGTGATGACGGTCGCACCCGGCAGCCGCATCGCGATCGACTGTCCGGACTCGTCGGATGGACAACTCACCGCCGCCAGCTCCGTGACGGACGTCGAACGGCTGGATTTCGGCCGCATCAACCCGGTCGTCGGGCCGGTATTCGTCGACGGCGCCGAGCCGGGTGACGCCATCAAGGTCACGATCGGCGAGTTCCAGCCGTCCGGGTTCGGCTGGACCGCAAACATCCCGGGCTTCGGTCTGCTCGCCGACCAGTTCGCCGAGCCCGCGCTGAAGCTGTGGTCGTACGATCGCGCCGGCATGACGCCGGCCGCCTTCTCCACGATCGCGCGCGTCCCGCTCAAGCCGTTCGCCGGGACGATCGGCCTCGCGCCGGCCGAGCCGGGCCTCCACTCCGTCGTCCCGCCGCGCCGCGTGGGCGGCAACCTCGATATCCGCGATCTGACGACGGGCACGATCCTCTACCTACCGGTGGAGGTCGCAGGCGGGCTGTTCTCGATCGGCGACACGCACGCGGCGCAGGGTGACGGGGAGGTCTGCGGCACCGCCATCGAAAGCCCGATGGCGCTGGAGGTGACGCTCGACCTCGTGAAGGGTGCCGGGTTCGCGACGCCGCGCTTCACCACGCCGGGCCCGGTGACGCGCCACCTCGACGGCGCGGGGTACGAGGCGACCACCGGCATCGGCCCGGACCTTATGACGGCCGCCCGCGACGCGGTCGCGCGCATGATCGACCTGCTGGTCCGCGATCATGGGATGAGCGCGGTCGACGCCTACATGCTATGCTCGGTGTGCGGGGACCTGAGGATCAGCGAGATCGTCGACCTGCCCAATTGGGTCGTGTCCTTCTACCTTCCGCGGCTCGTGTTCGCCTGACCGCGGCTCTCCGATGAGCCATTGCGCACTGCGGCACGATCGCTAGCCTGCAGTGATGCCGATGGGGATGCGCAGCCGATGACGAGCGATGGATCGGCTGGCTTGACGCGGGCGCTTGGCCCGGTCGGCATCATGTTCCTGTCCTTCTCCGCGCTGTCTCCGGTCGTGTCCGTTTATCTGTTCGGCGCCGGGATCATCCGCCTGGCCGGCACGGGCGCGGTGCCGGCGCTGCTGATCGGCGGCGCGCTCGCGGCGATCGTCGGGCTCCTGTATGCCGAAGTCGGCGCGGCGTTCCCGGATGCGGGCGGCGTCTATCCCAGCTTCACCGCGATATTGGGCCCGCGTCTGTCCTACCCCTATGTCGTGATGATGCTGGTGTCGGCCCCGACGACGCTGGCGTTCAGCCTGCTGGGGTTCGCCGACTATGTCCGCGTGCTCGCCCCGGCGCTGCCGGAGGTGCCCGTCGCGCTTGCGTGCGTCGCCGCCGCCGCAGGGCTCGCGGTGCTCAGCATCCGGACGGGCGCGGCGATCACCGGGCTTTTCCTGGCCGTTGAGCTTGCGGCGTTAGCGGCGCTGACCGGGGTGGCGCTGTTTCATCCGGCGCGGTCGCTCGGTACGGCGGTCGCGCATCCGCTGATGCTGGCGGGCGGGACGCTCGCCCCCACGCCGCTGTCGATGATCGCACTCGCGACCGTCGCGTCGGTGTTCACCTGCGCGGGCGCGAATTGGGCGCTGTATTTCGCCGAGGAGATGACGGACGCCGAACGCCGGATCGGGCGGGTCATCACGATCATCAGCCCGCTCGCCGCGCTGCTGATCGCCGGGCCGCTGATCGTGGCGCTGCTCGCGGCGCCGGACCTGCGCGCGGTGCTGGCCGACGAGGCGCCAGTGGCCGCGGTGCTGCGCGAGACGGGCGGTCCGGTGGTGGCGGCGGTCGTCAGCGCGGGCGTGCTGCTGGCCGTCTTCAACGCGATTGTCGCGACGATCATGGGCTATGGCCGATTGTTCTACGCAACCGCGCGGGACGGACTGTGGCCGGCACCGGTCGCCCGCCGGCTGGCGCGGCTCGACCCGCGGTTCGGCTCGCCGGTGATCGCGACGCTGGCGCTGTGCGCCGCCGCCGCCGTGCTGATGGCGTTGGGCGAGCGGGTGCTGCTGGTGCTGTGTTCCAACCAGCTGATCCTGGAGTTCCTGCTTCTGGGGCTGGCGGTGCTCGTCGGGCGGCGGCGGGGCCGTACGGGCCTGCACCACCGCACATGGCTGCACCCGGCGATCCCGATCCTCGCGATCGTCGTCACGATCGGGCTGAGCGTGGCCGACTGGCTCGATCCCGACGCCGGACGGCCGAGCCTGCTTGTGCTGGGCGCGCTGATCCTGGTCAGCTTCGGATGGAAGGAGTTGCGGGCCCGAAGGCGCGTGCCGGCCTCAACTGGTCGACGCGACCTTGACGCCACGAACGAGGCGCCGGCACCTCACCAGACGTGAACCCGCCGGTCTGGCGCGAGGTATAGCGACTGGCCCGGCTTCACGCCGAACGCCGCATACCAGCCGTCGAGGTTCCGCACCGTCTGCACCCGCCACATCGCGGGCGCGTGGACGTCGGTCGCGATCTGCGCGCGCAGGCTCTTGTCGCGCATCTTCTCCCGCCAGCTCTGCGCGAAGGCGAGGAAGAAGCGCTGGTCGCCCGTCAGCCCGTCGATCACCGGCGCCGGACGGCCGCCGAGCGAGGCGTGGTAGGCCTCGTACGCCGCCGTCAGCCCGGCGGTATCGGCAATGTTCTCGCCTAACTCCTGGAGGCCCTTCAGGTGCAGGCCAGGCAGCGCCTCGTACGCGTCATATTGCGCGACGAGGGCGCGGCCGGCGGCATCGAAGTGCCGATGGTCGGCCGGCGTCCACCAATTGTGCAGCCGGCCAGTGGAGTCGAAGTCCGCGCCAAGATTGTCGAAGCTGTGACTGATCTCGTGGCCGATGATGGCGCCGATCGCGCCATAATCGGCGGCGGCGTCGAACCGCGGATTAAAATACGGCGTCTCCAGGATCGCGGCCGGGAAGTTGAGCGCGTTCTGGAGCGGCAGGTTGACCGCGTTGACCGTCTGCGGCGTCATCCACCATTCGTCGCGATCGACCGGCTGCCCGATCTTGGCGATCTGATGCCGGTATTCGAACAGCCGCGCGCGCTCGACGTTGCCGAGCGCATCGTCCGCCCGCACCCCGAGGCCGGCATAGTCGCGCCACCGGTCCGGATAGCCGACGCCGACGTGCAGCACGGCGAGCTTGCGCCGAGCTTCGGCGCGGGTCGCGGGGGCGAGCCAGTCGAGCCTGGCCAGCCGAGTATCGAACGCGGTGACGAGACCACGCACGATCGTCTGGATCTCGGCGCGCGACGAGGCGGGGAAGTAGCGGGCGGCGTAGATCCGCCCCACCGCGTCACCGAGGCCGTCGTTCACGGCGGAGATGGCGCGCCTGTCCCGGTCCTGCTGCTGCGGCACGCCACCCAGCGTCCGGCCGTAGAAGTCGAAATGCGCATCGTCGATCGCGCGGGGCAGCACGCCGGCAAGCTGGTTGATCCGGTGGAACGCCAGCCAGTCGCGCCAGGCCTGTAATGGCTCGCTGGCGGCAAGCGCCGACAGGCCGGTGATCGCGCCCGGCTGCCAGATCATGAAATCCTGCTGTCGAGGCAGGCCGGCGGCGGCCCAATAGGCGTCCCAGTCGAGGCCCGGTGCCTTTGCAGCGAAGTCCCCGCGCTTCCACGTGTTGTCGGCCTTGTGCGCGTCCTGGCTGTCCTCGATCGACGCGTGGGCGGCGGCGATCTTCATTTCCAGCGCCACGATCCGGTCCGCCCGCGCCTCGGCATCGCTCATGCCGGCGAGCGTGAGCAGCCGGGCGACATAGGTCCGGTAACTTGCCCGCAACTGCGCCATCTCGGGCTTGGCGGAGAGGTAATAGTCGCGATCCGGCAGGCCCAGGCCGCCCTGTATCAGATAGGGCACCGTCACCGTGGGTCGGTTGAGGCCCTGCGTGACGAACAGGCCGAACAGGTTCTCGGTATGGTAGTTCGAATCGTTGAGCGGATCGGTGTCCGCCCGCATCGTCGCGCCCAGCGCCGCCGACAGCGCGCGGCGGTCGGCGATCGCCGCGATCACCGCGAGCTCAGGCTGGAGCGGCGACAGGCCACGCGCCTCGATGCCGGCGACGTCGCGATAGGCGGCGTAATAGGCCGCGAGCTTGGGCCCGTCACCGCCTGCCTGCGCCGCGCCCTTGATGATCGCTGCGTTGCGCGCTTCCGCGACCTTGAAGACATCGTAGCCGACACCCGTCGAAGAGCGATCGGCGGGGATCACCGCCGTCGAGCGCCATGTCCCGTTGGCATGGCGATCGAAGTCGTCGCCCGGCGCGACGCTCGCGTCGATCGCGCTCTTGTCGACGCCCGACGATGGGCCGGCGTCCTGAGCGAGCGCGGTCGCCGCCACGCTGGCGAGCAGGGCGAGGAGGACAGGCTTCGGGGCAACACGCATCGGGATACCTTCACTGGGCTGTCAGCGGGTTCCTAGCCATCCTCCGGACGCCACGCCAGCAGGCGCCATGACCGGTCGCGTTGTGCCTTGGGCTGACCGGCCCGATCGCAACCCGATCGGCATCAACGATGACCGGCGTGTCCAGCCTGCCCGGCGCCTCCTCGCCCGCCGCTGAAATGAGGCATCCGCATCCCGCGGCCCGGCGTCATCGTGCCGCGCATCGGATGAAAATTGGTGCCGGGAGCGCCCGATCGGCTGAAATGCGCCGGGTCGCCGCGACGAAAGCGTCGATCGTGTTCGCCGTTCCGGTAATAGAAGCCGCCGTCATCGCCCCAATAACCGTCGTAGATCGGGCCGTAGCTGTCGTCGTAAAAACCCTCGTACGCATAGGGACCGGCACCGTAGCCGACACCATTGACGCCATAGTCGCCTGCGCAGGCGGACAGCGAAAAGGCGGCGAGCGTGGCGCACAGCGGGAACGAAAAGCGGTTCATGGAGCTGTTCCTGTCAGTTTAGGCTTCTTCATCCGGAAGCCGCGCCGTTCGTTTGAAGGGCTGGGGCAATCGTTATAACGCCGGTTCGATCGACCGATTGACAGCGCAGCCTCGGTGCCGCGGAGATTTCTTGAGCCAGAGCCATAAAATCACTTGGCGGGCTTCTTGAAACAGGCGGCGCCGTCATCCGCCGGCCTTACCGCTCCCCTAGCCAGCCGATTGAACGTTAGGAGCCTTGGGATCGCGCGGATTGATCCGTGTCTATGCAGGCCAAACTTACCGGGCGGTTCGTCGCGTAGCGACTTGTCAGCATATTCGTGTTTGTACGCTATGGGCGCTCGCCGCCATCTTCTTCGACCGGAGCCTCCGACATGCATTTTCGTCGTCATGCGCGCTTGATCCGCGTGCTGTTCGTGGGGGCACTGGTCTTGGCGCTCGTCATGGCGCTGGTGCCGCACCCGCCGGGCATGGCGGGGCTCAACGACAAGGTGCAACACTCGCTCGCCTTCGTCGTGCTGAGCGTGCTGGCGGCCGGCGGCTGGCCCGACGCTCGGCTGCCGCGGATCGGCGAGCGATTGTCGTTCGTCGGCGCGCTGATCGAGGTGCTCCAGTCAATCCCGGCGCTCCACCGCGATTGCGACATAATGGACTGGATCACCGATACGGCCGCGATCGCGGTCGCTTTGGGGATCGTGTGGCTGGCACGAGGGCGAGGGCCGCTTGGCCGCACGTCACCAGCTGTCGTTTCGCCGGCTTCCTTCGCGGTCGAGCGACATCAGGATGCCGATGCATAGCAGAACCGTCATCTGCGCCGACCCGCCGAAGCTGATGAGCGGCAGCGGCACGCCGACGACGGGCGCCAGCCCCATCACCATCGCCATGTTGATCGCGAAGTAGAAGAAGATTGTCGTCGCCAGCCCCGCCGCCGCCAGTCGCGCGAACCGCGTCTGCGCGCGTTGCCCGACGCGGATGCCCCAGCGGACGATCAGCATGAACCCGAGGATCAGCAGGCAGCCGCCGACGAACCCCCATTCCTCCATCATCGTCGCCAGCGCAAAGTCGGTATGCCTCTCCGGCAGATAGTCGAGATGGCTCTGCGAGCCGTTGAGGAACCCCTTGCCCCAGAAGCCGCCCGATCCGATCGCGATCTTCGACTGGGTAATGTGATAGCCCGCATGCCGCGGGTCGCTCTCGGGATTGAGGAAGATCAGGATGCGGTTGCGCTGATAATCGTGCAGCGCGAACTTGAACGCGAGCGTGCCGACGATCGGCATCGCGATCGCCGCCGCGCCGAACAGCCGCAGCGGCACGCCCGCTAGGAACATGATCGTCACCCCGCCCGCCGACACCATCAACGCCGTGCCCAGATCAGGCTGCAGCATGATGAGCGCCGCAGGGACGCCGATCAGCAGCCCGGCGGGCAGCAGCGACGCGAGGACGCGCGTGCGGCTGGGCGGCAGCATGTCGTAGAAGCGCGCAATCGCCAGTACGATCGCAGGCTTCATCAACTCCGACGGCTGGAGGTTGAAGAACCCCAGGCTGATCCACCGCTGGCTGCCGCCGCTGACCCTGCCGAGCGCCTCGACGACGACGAGCAGCACCACCAGCACGCCATAGGCCGGCAGCGCCCCGCTACGCCACGTCCGCTCGGGCACCCGCGACACGAAGGTGGCGGCGATCAGGAAGACGACGAAGCGGATGCCCTGCGACAAGGCCCAGGGATGCATCCGCCCACCCGCGGCCGAGTAGAGCACCACCAGCCCGAAACTGCCGATCGCCAGCGTCAGGCCCAGCACGCCCCAGGGCAGGCGGGCGATGCCGGCAGGCACGACGGAGGCACGTGCCATCTAGTGATCGTCCTCGGGCGAGCCGGTGGTGGAGGCCGGCCCTTGGCCGTTGGCGACCGCCGCGTCGGTCGCGGCCTGGCTTGCATTGGCGGCGGCGGTCGCGGCCTCCACCGCCGGCGCGTCGGTGGGCGCGGGCACGTTGGCTTCGGTCACCACCGCCTGCGCGGGCGGCGGTGCGGTCGCGGCGGCGCGATAGGCGTCTGCTTCCTTGGTCATGCGGGTCGCGATGTCACCGCCCCAGGTCGGCTCGATGGCGGCCAGCGTCTTCATCGCGCGATCGCGGTCGAACATATAGGTCATGATGTCGCGGCCGATCCCCGGCGTGTCGAGGTTGCGGATGAGATGCGCGCCATGCTCCAGCACGATCCCGGCGGCGTAGCGCGGGTTGTCCGCGGGCGCGAAGCAGACGAACAGCGCATGGTCCCGCAGCTTGAATGGCAGGGAGGCGTTCTTGAGCACGCCGTGACTGCGCTCCGCCATCGTGATGCGGCGCACCTGAGCGGAGCCAGTCTTGGCCGCCATGGTCACGCCAGGCACCTGCATCGCCGCCCAGCCCGCGGTGCCCGCGCCGCTCACAACCATCTGCATGCCTTGATGTACCACCGCGAGATGCTCGGCAGGATAGGGGAGCGGCGATGGGTCGTGATGAACGTGTGAGGCCAGCAGGCTGGGCTCCACCGCAAGGCCCGATGCGATCCGCGATGCCATGACCGCGAGCTGCAGCGGGTTGGCGAGCACATAGCCCTGGCCGATCGACGCGTTGAGCGAGTCCGCGACCGTCCAGCCGTCCTTGTATTTGCGCCGCTTCCAAGCGCTGTCGGGCACCGTGCCGTAACGCTGGGTGGACAAGGGCAGCGCGAACCTCTGCCCGAGCCCGACACTGCGTGCGACGGGCGCGATCCGATCGTAGCCGATGCGGCGCGCCATCTCGTAGAAATAGATGTCGCAGCTCTGCGCGATCGCGCGGCGCATGTTGACCGAGCCATGACCGCCCTTCTTGTAGCAATGGAAGGTGCCCGTTCCGACCTTCAGCGCGCCGGAACAATGGATGCTGGCCTCCGGATCGACGCCCGCGAGTTGCAGCGCGAGCGCGTTCATCGGCTTGACGGTCGAGCCGGGCGGATAAAGCCCCTGCGTCACCTTGTTCATCAGCGGAACATGGTCGTCATCCGACAGCATCTTCCACTCGAGGTGGCTGATCCCGTCGGAAAAGCTGTTGGGATCGTAGGCGGGCATCGATACCATCGCCAGGATCTCGCCGGTCCGGCAGTCCATCACCACCGCCGACCCGGAGTTGGTGCCGAGCCTGCGCGCCGTATAATCCTGCAGCCCCGCATCGATGGTCAGGCGTTGCGTCTCACCCGGCGTGCCCGAACGGGTGGCGAGCGTGCGCACGAGGCGGCCGTGCGCGGTCACCTCCACCCGCCGCGCGCCCGCGGTGCCGCGCAGTTCCGGCTCCAGCATCTTCTCCAGCCCGTCCTTGCCGAGCTTGAACCCGGGGGTGACGAGCAACTGGTCGTGCGTCTTGCGGAACTGTTCGGCATTGGCGGTGCCGACATAGCCCGTCAGGTGCGCGACCGCGGCACCGCCCGGATAGTTGCGCGCGAAGCCACGCGTCGGCGCGACGCCGGGCAGCTCCGGCAGCCGGACGTTGACCGCGGCGAACCGCTCCCAATCCAGCTTGTCCTTGACGGCGACCGGCTGGAACCCGGCCGCGCGCTTCAGGTCGGCGGCGATCCGCACCATGTCGTCATCGGTCAGCGCCAGCAGCCGGCGCAGCAGGTCGAGCACCCGGTCCGGCTCCTCGAGCAGGTCCGGGATCAGGTCGACGCGGAAATCGGTCCGGTTGTTGGCGATCGGCTGGCCATAACGATCGACGATCCAGCCGCGGCGCGGGGGCACCAGCGCGTTGTTGACCCGGTTGCTCTCGGACAATTTGTCGTAATGCTGGTTCTCGGCGATCGCGAGCCAGCCCATGCGCGTCGCGAGCCCTATCGCGACGGCGCCCTGTACGCCGCCCAGCACCAGCGCGCGGCGGCTGAAGGTGAAGCTTTGTTGCGCCTCTGTAACCAGCCGCGGCGGCCCGCCAGCGAAGGGCAGCTTCATGCCGGATGCCGCCGATGGTCGATCCAGCCGCACAGTCGTGCGGCAGCGGGGAAGAGGAGGACGGCGGCCACGATCTGCGCCGATAGCATGAGATCGACGCGCGCGCCGAGCGGCACCGCGATCAGCCGGCCCGCGACGATCACCGCCGCCGTCGCGAGCGCCGCGACGATCCAGTCCTGCCGGAACGAGCGGAAGATCGCCCGCGCGCCCACCGCCTCCGTCGCCAGCGCCGCCAGTGTCCACAGCATCACCGCGCTGCCCAATGGCTGGCCGCTGACCAGATCGTCGACGAAGCCGAGGACGGCCGGCGCCCAGATGCGCAGGCTGCCCGGCGCCAACAGCCTCCAGGCCAGCAGCATCAGCAGGCCGGCGGGCGGCAGCAGCGGGCCATAGCTGATCGTCGGCCAGACGGTGACGAGCGACCCCGCCACGACCGTTACCGGCGGCACCAGCCGGGCGCGCCCGGGCGCCAGGCCGGCAGAGAAAGGCTTGCGGGGCGCGAGCGTCATGGCTTGCCACGCCGCAGGACGGGAGGGACCGCGTTGCGTGCCGGAGGGGGTGGCGGCAGGAAGGCATGGCGGACGATCGCGACGTCCAGCGTATCGGGCTCGGCGAGCGGACGGCCGAGGCCACCGTCGCCGGAGCGACGAACGACCCGTGTCACCGGGACGCCGGGCGCATAGATGCCCCCGATGCCGGACGTGACGAACAGGTCGCCGGGCCGCACCTCGCCCGCCGCGGGGTTGACCGCGCGGATATCCACCAGCGCGTCGCCGCGTCCCGCGACGATGCCGGGCAGCCCGTCGCCCGCGCGCTGCACGGGGATCAGGCTCTCGGCGTCGATCAGCAGCAGCACCCGCGCGCTGTCCGGCCCCACCTCCACCACCCGGCCGACCAGCCCGTCCGGACCTTCGACCGGCTGTCCTTCGCGCACGCCCTGGAGGAAGCCCGCGTTGAGGAGGCCGAACCGACGCGTGCTGCCGGCGGTGGAACTGACCAGGCGCGCCGTCACCACCGCATCGGTCGCGCCGTCACGCAGCGCGAGCAGCCGCCGCAGCCGCGCGTTCTCGTGGCCGAGGACACGCGCACGGGTCAGCAGCCGTCCGGTCGTGACGAGCTCGGCCCGCATCCGCTCGTTCTCGCCGTGCAGCCGGAACCAGCCGCCGATCGCGTCGGGCACCGCCGCCAGCGCGCCGTTGGCGCTGCCCAGCGCGGTCGAGATCGGGACGGTCAGCTCCGCCGCGCCCGATCGCAGCGCCCGGAACGTGGGCGGATCGTATCGCGACATGACGAGCAGCGCCGCGCCGACGATCGCACCCGCGATCGCGACGACATAGCCGATGAATTGGGAAGTCTGCGCCCGCCGCGAGAAGCCCGGACGCCGGTCCGGCGACCGGGCCATTGCCTAATCCTTTCGGATCAACCGCTCATCAACACGCCGCGATACATCGGGTCCTCGAGCGCTCGCCCAGTGCCGAGCGCCACGCAGGTCAACGGATCCTCCGCAACCGACACGGGCAGGCCGGTCTCGTCGCGCAGCACCTCGTCCAGCCCTTCCAGAAGCGCGCCGCCGCCCGTCAGGACGATGCCTTGGTCGACGATGTCGGCGGCAAGCTCCGGCGCGGTGTTCTCCAAGGCCACGCGGACGCCCTCGACGATCGTCGCGACCGGTTCGGACAATGCCTCGGCGATCTGGCCCTGGTTGATCTGGATTTCCTTGGGCACGCCGTTCACGAGATCACGTCCCTTGACGTGGATGATGACGCCGATGCCGTCATGGGGCGGGCGCGCGATGCCGACCTCCTGCTTGATCCGCTCGGCGGTCGCCTCGCCGATCAGCAGATTGTGGTTGCGGCGGACATAGGAGACGATCGCCTCGTCCATCTTGTCGCCGCCCACGCGTACCGAGGTGGTGTAGGCGAGCCCGCGCAGCGACAGCACCGCGACCTCCGTCGTGCCGCCGCCGATGTCGACCACCATGCTGCCGATCGGCTCCGTCACCGGCATGTCCGCGCCAATCGCGGCCGCCATCGGCTCCTCGATCAGCCAGACCTGGCTCGCGCCCGCGTTGGAGGCGGCGTCCCGGATCGCGCGGCGCTCGACCTTCGTCGAGCCCGACGGCACGCAGATCACGATCTCCGGGAAGCGCCACGGCCGCGCCTTGCCGCCATGCACCTTGTGGATGAAGTGCTTGATCATCTGCTCAGCGACGTCGATGTCGGCGATCACACCGTCACGCAGCGGCCGGATCGCCTCGATGCTCCCGGGCGTCTTGCCCATCATCAGCTTGGCGTCCTCACCCACCGCCTTGACGCGCTTGACGCCATTGATCGTCTCCACCGCCACCACCGACGGCTCGTTGAGCACGATGCCGCGACCACGGACGTACACCACCGTGTTCGCGGTGCCGAGGTCGATCGCCATGTCGTGCGACATGAACTTGAACAAACGCGAGAAGATCATCGGGCCCCGTCCGTTGCGCCCCGGCCGGAAGAGGGGGGGCGTTGTTCTGCTTCACCCGCTGCCGTCGCCCGCCAGCCTAGCCGGTGTCGATGGTAGCGCTGGCGAGGGGTCGCGGGATGCCTTCGCTTGGGCTAGGGCAACCGACGTGTCAATACGCCGCCTCCCGGAGCATCTGGTCAACCGCATCGCCGCCGGTGAAGTGGTGGAAAGACCCGCCAGCGCGTTGAAGGAGCTGGTCGAGAACGCGATCGACGCGGGCGCCGGCCGGATCGGCGTCGTGCTCGCCGACGGCGGGCTCGCGCGCATCGAGGTCGCGGACGACGGCTGCGGGATGACGCCGGCCGACATGGCGTTGGCGCTGGAACGCCACGCTACGTCCAAGCTTCCGGATGAGGCGATCGAGGAAGTCGCCACCCTGGGCTTCCGCGGCGAGGCGCTGCCGTCGATCGCGTCGGTCGCCCGGCTGACGCTGGAGAGCCGCACGCCGGGCGCCGACGGCTGGCGGCGGGTGGTCGACAACGGCACGCTCGCCCAAGAGGGCCCGGCGGCGCTCCCGCCGGGCACGCGCGTCCTGGTGGAGGCGCTATTCGCCCGGGTGCCCGCGCGCCGCAAGTTCCTGCGCAGCCCGCGCGCCGAGTACGCCGCCTGCCTCGACGTCGTCCGGCGTCTGGCGATGGCGCGGCCGGACGTCGCGTTCGCGGTCGAGCATGACGGACGCCGCGTGCTGGGCGTGCCGGGTAACGAGGATCGGCCCGGACGGGTAGCGGCGCTGGTCGATCGCGCGCTCGCGGCTAATTCGGTGGTGGTGGAGGTCGTGCGCGAGGGGTGGTCGCTCGGCGGCGTCGCCGGGCTGCCGACCTTCCATCGCGGTGTTCCCGATCATCAATATCTATTCGTCAACGGCCGGCCGGTGAAGGACCGGCTGCTGCTGGGCGCGATCCGCGGCGCCTATGCCGAGATGATGCCGCAAGGCCGGCATGCGGTCGTCGCGCTGTTCCTCGACGTGCCGCCCGGCGAGGTGGACGTCAACGTCCATCCCGCCAAGACGGAGGTGCGGTTCCGCGAACCGGCGCTGGTGCGCGGGCTGGTCGTCTCGGGGCTGAGGCGCGCGATCGACGAGGCGGGACACCGCGTCGCCGATCGCGCGCCGGCGACGGCTGGGTGGACTTCCGAGCATGTCCGTCATCCCCGCGAAAGCGGGGACCCATCTCCCACAAACGGCGTGCTCGATCCGTCCGACGGGAGCTGGGCCCCCGCCTATGCGGGGGTGACAGGGAGCGTGCTGAGGGAGCGGCGCGCAACCTTCTTCGCTCCCCCACCGCAGGCCCGCGCCGAACCCGCCGACGCCGCCCCGCCTGCGACCGTCGACTTCCCGCTCGGCGTCGCGCGCGGGCAGGTGGCCCAGACCTATATCGTCGCCGAAAATACCGAAGGGCTGATCCTGGTCGATCAGCATGCCGCGCACGAGCGGCTGGTGCTCGAACGGCTACGCGCGGCGGCGGCCGGCGGCCGGGTCGCGGCACAGGCGCTGCTGCTGCCCGAGGTGGTCGAGCTGGACGAGCCGGCGTGCGACCGGCTGGAGGAGCGCGCGACCGAGCTTGCCGCCATGGGGCTGGAGATCGAGCGGTTCGGCGCGCGTGCGATGCTGGTCCGCGCGACGCCCGCGCCGCTCGGCACCGCGGAGGTCGCCCCGCTGCTTCAGGACCTGGCGGATGAGCTGGCCGCGTTCGACACCGCACTGACGCTGCCCGACAAGCTCGACCGGATCGCGGGCACCATCGCCTGCCACGGCTCCGTCCGCGCCGGCCGCGTATTGTCGGTCGCGGAGATGAACGCGCTGCTGCGCGAGATGGAGCGGACGCCGCACTCGGGCCAGTGCAACCACGGCCGCCCGACCTGGGTGAAGCTGGCGCTGGGCGACGTGGAGAAGCTGTTCGGGCGATGACCCGTCATCGCGTTGTTGCGAGCGTAGCGAAGCAATCCAGAGCGGCACGCGCGAACCCCGGGTTGCCGCGTCGCTGCGCTCCTCGCAACGACCGGCCCTACGCCGCAACCCCTACCTCCTCCGCCGCGCTAGTCCAACCCAGCGACGGGATCGCCACCGATCGCCGGCCGCGCAGGTCAGTCCGCATCGCGATGACGTGGCGCCCTTCCAGATACTCCATTAGCCGGCGCGCCCGCCGGGGCGACTGGGTGCCGTACACGCGCGCGATCTCCGCGTCGGACGGACAGGGCGCCTCCTCGCGCGCAGCGTGGGCGAGGAGCAGGAACACGCCGAGCATGTCTCCGGGCACATCGGCGGCGACACGAAGCGCCGCCTGCCAGCCCGGCTCGTCCATGTCGGTGGGGTAGAGCCCGGCACGGGCCGCGGCCAGCGCCCTGCCGAACGCCTCGGGGCCGAGCGGCGATTGGGTCAGGCCGCGCATCCGGCAGCGGGCGGCGAAGTCCTGCTGCAGTGCGCCGGGCGCGCGGTGGCCAAGCTCCTCGTCCTCGACGATGTCGCGCAGCACCGCGGTAATGATCGGGGCGGGATCGAGCGCGGCGGCCTCGAACAGGTCGGCGGCCGCCGTCGGTGGTGGCTCGGCCGTCTCCTCGTCCAGTCGGGCGAGCAACTGCTCGACAGGTTGACGCGTCGCGACTGGGCCCGACACCGCGACGGTCGTGTCGGACACCGCATCCGACAGGAACCGGTCACGGTCGCCCTGGCTGAACGCGGGCAGCGGACGGAGCGCGGGGCCGGCGCCACGGCTGCCGGTCTCCACCGCGCCGATCGTGACCAGCAGCGGCCGCCTAGCCAGCGCCGGGCCGAGCGCCAGGAACTGGCCGCGCGCGAGGTCGCGGATCTGCTCCGCCTGCCGCCGCTCCATGCCTAGCAGGTCGGCTGCGCGCGCCATGTCGATGTCGAGGAAGGTGCGTCCCATCAGGAAGTTGGACGCCTCCGCCGCCACGTTCTTGGCGAGCTTGGCCAGCCGCTGCGTCGCGATCACGCCGGCTAGGCCGCGCTTGCGCCCGCGGCACATCAGGTTGGTCATCGCGCCCAGCGACACCCGCCGCGCCTCCTCGCCCACGTCGCCGGCGGCGGCGGGCGCGAAGAGCTGCGCCTCGTCCACCACCACCAGCACCGGGTGCCAATGCTCGCGCGGCGCGTCGAACAGCCGGTTCAGGAACACGCCCGCACAGCGAAGCTGCGCGTAGACCTCAAGCTGTTCGAGGTTGAGGACGACCGACGCGCGCTGCGCCCGGACGCGCGCGGCGATGCTCGCGGCCTCGGCCTCGCTATAGTCGGCGGCGTCGATGACGAGGTGGCCGAAGCGCTCGGCAAGCGTGACGAAGTCGCCCTCGGGATCGATGACGACCTGCTGCACGCTACCTGCGCTCTGTTCGAGCAGCCGGCGCAGCAGATGCGATTTGCCCGATCCCGAATTGCCCTGCACCAGCAGCCGGCTGGCCAGCAGTTCCTCCAGGTCCATCGTCGCGGCCTTGCCGGATGTCGCGGTTCCCATGTCGATCGCGGTGGTCATGGAGCAGCCTTTGCCGAACGGGAGCGGGCAGGGGCAAGCGGGAAGTCTGCCGTCATCCCAGCGCAAGCTGGGATCGCTTCGAGTGAGAGTACCTCCTGACGCAGCGACCCCAGCGTTCGCTGGGGTGACGGCTTTGTGTGTCCGCCTGGACAAACGAAAAGGCCGCCCGGATCGCTCCGGACGGCCTTTACACAATTGGAAAACCCGGCTCAGCCCTGCGCCGGACCTGCATCCGCTTCGGCGGTCGCACCAGGCTCCGCGTTGGGATCATACGCCTCGACGAAACCCGCCTCGTCGCGCTCGTACATCGACGCCATGACGTCGACGCCCGATGCCTGCATCTCGGCCTCTTCGGGCGAGCGGGCGACGTTGACCTTGACGGTCACCGCCACCTCGGGGTGCAGCGACACTTTCACCTCGTACAGCCCGATCGCCTTGATCGGCTTGTCGAGCACGATCGCCGCCTTGGGCACCTTGTGGCCGTCGGCGACCAGCGCGTCGACCAGGTCGCGCACCGCGACCGAGCCGTAGAGCTGGCCGGTGTTCGACGCCTGGCGGATCAGCGTCACCGACGCGTCCTTGAAGGTCTTTGCCTCCGTCTCGGCCTCGCCGCGGCGGTTGGCATTGTCGCTTTCGATGCGGGCGCGGTTGGCCTCGAAGACCTTCCGGTTCGCCTCGTTGGCGCGCATCGCCTTCTTGTTGGGGAGGAGGAAGTTGCGGGCGAACCCGTCCTTCACCTTCACCACGTCGCCGATGGCGCCGAGCTTTTCGACGCGCTCAAGCAGAATGACGTCCATGTCTGCGGACTCCTTACTTAACGACGTAGGGCAGCAGGCCCAGATGGCGGGCGCGCTTGATCGCCTGCGCCAGCTCGCGCTGCTTCTTCGCGCTCACGCTGGTGATGCGCGAGGGAACGATCTTGCCGCGTTCGGACACGAAGCCCTGGAGCAACCGGACGTCCTTGTAATCGATCCGGGGCGCATCCTTGGCGCTGAACGGGCACGACTTGCGACGACGGAAAAACGGACGAGCCATTATGCGGCCTCCTCTTCGCGATCACGGCGGGGGGGGCGGTCGCCCCGGTCACCGCGCTCGCCACCACGATCACCCCGGTCGCCACGATCCCGATCGCCGCCACCGCGACCATCACGGTCGCGCTCGCCGCGACGTTCGCGGTCACGCTCCTGCTTGCGCATCATCACCGTCGGGCCGGCTTCCAGCTCGTCGACCTTGACGGTCATGAAGCGGATGATGTCCTCGTTGATCTGCGTTTGGCGCTCCAGCTCGGCGACCACGCCCGCGGGCGCGTCGATCTCGAGCATCACGTAATGCGCCTTGCGGTTCTTCGCGATGCGATACGCAAGCGAACGCAGGCCCCAGGTCTCGGTCTTCACGACCCTGCCCTTGTTGTCCTGGATGATCTTGGTGGCGGTTTCCGCCAGTGCGTCCACTTGCGCCTGTGCCAGATCCTGGCGCGCAAGGAACACGTGCTCGTACAGAGCCATGCCTTCTGTTCTCCTGCCGATCGCTGACGCCGCACCATGCGACGCCCCTCCGACTGTCGTTCGAATGAAACGGGCAGGCGACCATGCCGGCCGTCCGCCCGATGAGGCGGCTATGGCCGATCGACACCCGAAACGCAACCGTGGCGCGGGCACGCCGTTTCGCCTACCCCGCCGCCGACAGGCGATGAGGCCGGGCAAGAGGATGATCGATGCGCGCGTTCGTGTTTCCGGGGCAGGGTAGCCAGGCGGTCGGCATGGGCGTCGCCATCGCCGATGCGAGCGCCGCCGCGCGTGAGGTGTTTCAGGAGGTCGACGAGGCGCTCGGCCAGAACCTGTCGCGACTGATGGCGGATGGTCCGGCGGACGAGCTGACGCTGACGCAGAATGCGCAACCCGCGATCATGGCCAATGCGATCGCCACGCTCCGGATGCTTGAGAAGGACGGCGGCGTGCGGCTCGCGGCCAAGGCGGACTATGTCGCCGGCCACAGCCTGGGCGAATATACGGCATTGTGCGCGGCGGGCACGTTCGACCTGCCCACCACCGCGCGCCTCCTGCGGCTGCGGGGCCAAGCGATGCAGGCAGCGGTGCCGGTCGGCGAGGGGGCGATGGCGGCGCTGCTGGGCGTCGACCGCGACAGGGCGGAGACGATCGCGGGCGCAGCCGTCGATTCGATCCTGGCGGAGCGCGGACCCCCGCTCGTCTGCACCGTCGCGAACGACAATGATCCCGGCCAGGTCGTGATCTCCGGGCATCGCGCGGCGATCGAGCGCGCGGTGGCGCTGGCGAAGGAGATGGGCGCCAAGCGCGCGCTGCTGCTGCCCGTGTCCGCGCCGTTCCATTGCCCGCTGATGATCGACGCCGCCACCGCGATGGAGGCGGCGCTGCTCGACACCGATCTGTCCGCGCCGCTGGTGCCGCTGTTCTGCAACGTCGATGCGGTGGCGATCGCCGATCCCGGCGCGATCCGCGTCGCGCTGGTCGCGCAGGTGACCGGCATCGTCCGCTGGCGCGAGAGCGTGCTGGCGATGCAGGCGGCGGGCGTGACCCAAGTGGTGGAGTTCGGCGGCAAGGTGCTCGCCCCGATGGTGAAGCGGACGGCGCCCGATCTGGCGGCGATCAGCATCGTCTCGCCGGCGGAGGTCGAGGCGTTTGCCAAGACGCTGTGACGGGAGGATTGGTCCATGAATCGCGCAGCTCTTGCCATCGTTGCCGCACTGCCGGCTGGGGGAGCGGCACCGCCAACTACGGACCGGGTCGAGTTGCCGGTGCGTCTCGTCATGCTGTCCGACGGAACCCCGCGCTTCGGCGTGCCGATGCGGATCGCGGGGCGCGAGGTAGAGGCGGGGCTGGATACCGGATCGACCGGGCTGCGGGTGATGGCGCGCGCCTTGCCCGTGGACGCGCGGGCCGGGGGAGCCGCCGTCCACTACAGCTATGGGTCGGGCACGGTGTTGAACGGCCCGGAAGTCGAGGTGCCGGTCGCGTTCGGCGACGGAGCGCCGACCGCGGTTCGCATCCAGCGTGTCGAGCATCTGTCGTGCATCGCGAGCCGGTCCCACTGTCCAGCGTCCCGCAACGATGATCCGGCGACGTTCGGGATCCAGGGCAACGGCCTGCCCAACGAGGGGTTTGCCGCGATCCTGGGCGTCAACCTGCGCCCATCGCACCAGCCCAACGCGTTCGAGGCGACCGGCGTGGGGCGCTGGATCGTCGAACTGCCGGTACCGGGCCACACTGGAGCGGGCCGCATCATCCTCAACCCGACCGCAGCAGAGACCGTCGGCTATCGTGCCATGCGCTTCGACAGCGACGACAACTCGCTGCCCGGCTGCATCGGCGGCGAACGACCGGTCGGCACGATCTGCGGCCCGGCCACCATCGACTCAGGCGCGCCGGGCCTGCGTGTCGTTCAGGGGACGGGTCACGCGCCCGTGCCACCCGGAACCACCGCCACGATCCAGATCGGATCGGGCAAGTCGGCGGTGGCGTGGCAGGTCGCGACGGAACGGCGCGATCAGGGAAGCCACTTGAGCTTCGAGCAGCGTCCCGATGCCGCCTCTCCCCGCCTGTTCCTGGGGACCGCGCCTTACTACCGTTTCTCCATCCTCTTCGACGCCGACGCGCACACGATCGGCTTCAAGCCCCATTAGGACTTCAAGATGTTTGACCTTTCAGACATGACAGCGCTCGTAACCGGTGCGAGCGGGGGCATCGGTTCCGCGATATCGCGCGCGCTGGTGGGGCAGGGCGCGCGGCTCGCGATGTCCGGGTCCAATCCTGACAAGCTGGAGGCGTTCCGTGCGGAGATCCAAGCGGAGATGGGCGGCGATATGCAGGCGCTCGTCTGCGACCTATCCGATGCTTCGGCGGTGGACGCGCTGGTGCCTCGAGCCGTGGCGGCGCTGGGAGGGCGGCTCGACATCCTCGTCAACAACGCCGGCGTCACGCGCGACAATCTCGCAATGCGGATGAAGGACGAGGAGTGGGACACGGTCATCCGCGTGAACCTCGAAGCCGCCTTCCGCCTGATCCGCGCCGCCGCGCGCCCGATGATGAAGCAGCGGTTCGGGCGGATCGTGTCGATCACGTCGGTGGTGGGACAGACCGGCAATCCGGGCCAGGCCAACTACGCCGCCTCCAAGGCCGGACTCGTCGGCATGAGCAAGGCGCTGGCGCAGGAGCTCGCCAGCCGCGGGATCACCGTCAACTGCGTCGCTCCCGGCTTCATCCGCTCGGCGATGACCGACGGGCTGCCCGAGGCGCAGAAGGCGGCGCTCACGACGCGCATCCCGATCGGGGACCTCGGCACCGGGGAGGACATCGGCGCCGCCGTCGCTTATCTCGCCAGCCGCGAGGCCGGCTACGTCACCGGCCAGACGATCCACGTCAACGGCGGCATGGCGATGATTTGAGCGCGGGCGATGATCCCCAAGTGACGCTTGCCAGCCTTCGGAGGCCGTCCTAGGGGCCGTTTCAACCTCCATTCATCATAGGGAAAAGTCCATGAGCGAGACCGCCGACCGCGTGAAGAAGATCGTCGTCGAGCACCTCGGCGTCGAGGCCGACAAGGTGACGGAGGACGCGAGCTTCATCGACGATCTGGGCGCGGACAGCCTTGACATTGTCGAGCTGGTCATGGCGTTCGAGGAGGAGTTCGGCGTCGAGATCCCCGATGACGCCGCCGAGAAGATCACGACCGTCAAGGACGCGATCACCTATATCGACGAGCACAAGTCGTAAGGATGCCGCTGACCCGTGAGGGTCATCTGGTTCGACGGCTCTTCGTCCCGATCGGGTGGGCGGAGAGCCGTTTGCGTTATATCCGTCACCCCAGCGCACGCTGGGGTCTCGTCATGCCGGCGAGATGCCAGCCTGCGCTGGCATGACGGGATCGGAAGGGGAACACCATGCGTCGTGTCGTCATCACCGGGCTGGGGCTCGTCACGCCGCTGGGCGCGGATGTCGAGACGGCCTGGGCGAATCTGATCGCGTCCCGCTCAGGCGCAGGGCGGATCACGCATTTCGATGCCGCCGACCAGAAGTGCCAGATCGCGTGCGAGGTGAAACCCGCCGATCACCCCTGGGGTTTCGACCCCGACAAGCGCGTCGATCACAAGATCCAACGTCAGGTCGACCCCTTCATCATTTTCGGCATCGACGCCGCCGGCCAGGCGCTGGAGGACGCGGGCCTGACGCAAATGACCGAGGCGGAGCGGTTCCGCGCCGGCTGCTCGATCGGCTCGGGCATCGGTGGTCTGCCGGGGATCGAGAGCGAGTCGCTGGTCCTCGCCGAAAAGGGTCCTCGCCGGGTCTCGCCGCATTTCGTGCATGGGCGGCTCATCAACCTGACCTCGGGCCAGGTCTCGATCAAATACGGCCTGATGGGGCCGAACCACGCGGTCGTCACCGCCTGTTCGACCGGCGCGCACTCGATCGGCGACGCGGCGCGGATGATCGCGATGGACGATGCCGACGTGATGCTGGCCGGCGGCTCGGAAGGCACGATCTGCCCGATCGGCATCGCCGGCTTCGCCGCGGCGCGCGCGCTCAACACGAGCTTCAACGATCGGCCGGAACAGGCCAGCCGCCCCTATGACCGCGACCGCGACGGATTCGTCATGGGGGAGGGTGCCGGCGTCGTGGTCCTCGAGGAATATGAACGCGCCAAGGCGCGCGGCGCGACGATCTATTGCGAGGTGGTCGGCTATGGCCTGTCCGGTGACGCCTACCACGTCACGGCGCCGGAGCCCGAGGGATCGGGCGCCTATCGGTCGATGGAGATGGCATTGCGCAAATCGGGCCTGGCGCTGTCCGACATCGATTACATCAACGCGCACGGCACCTCTACCATGGCCGACATGATCGAGCTGGGCGCGGCCAAGCGGCTGTTCGGCGATGCGATCGGCGGCGTGTCGATCAGTTCGACCAAGTCGGCGACTGGCCATCTGCTGGGCGGTGCGGGCGCGGTGGAGAGCATCTTCTGCATCCTCGCGATGCGCGACGGGATCGTGCCACCGACGCTCAACCTCGACAATCCATCGGAGGGCGCGGAGGGCCTCGATCTGGTGCCTCACGTCGCCAAGCAGCGTCCGGTGAAGGCGGTGCTCAACAACAGCTTCGGCTTCGGCGGCACCAACGCGTCGTTGGTGATGCGGGCGCTGTAGCGATGGCGGGCGCAAGCGGTTCGATGCGGCGTGGGGCGCGGCTGGGCCTAGTCGTCGCGCTGGCGCTGGTCCTGCTCGTCTTCTGGGTGGTCCATGGCTGGGGCGGCCCCGGCCCGGCGCCGCGCAACCTGACGGTCGACATCCCGCAGGGTGCGACGCTGGCGGGCGCGGCGACCGAACTGGAAAAGGCGGGCGCGATCCGATCCGCCCGTCGCTTCCGCCTCTATGCCCGGGTGTTCGGCAGCAGCGAGCCGATCCGCGCGGGCGAATACCGGATTCCCGCGCACCTCAGCCAGTCGGATATCCTGAAGCTGCTGCAGGGCGGCCGCACGCTGCAGCGGTTCGTGACGATCCCTGAGGGCCTGCCCTCCGTGCTCGCGCAGCAGGTGCTGATGGCCTCGCCCGAACTGACCGGCAAGGTGGCGGTGCCGCCCGAGGGGAGCCTGCTGCCCGACAGCTACAGCTATTCGCGCGGCGAGCCGCGCGCGCAGATCGTGTCACGGATGCAGGCCGCGATGAGGCGCTACCTCGCCGCCGCCTGGGCGAAGCGCAAGCCGGGGATCGCGGTCACCACGCCGCGCCAGGCGCTGATCCTCGCCGCGATCGTCGAGAAGGAAACGGGCAAGCCCGCCGAGCGGCGGATGGTCGCGGCGGTCTATGGCAACCGGCTGAAGCAGGGCATGCCGCTCCAGGCGGACCCGACGTTCATCTATCCGATCACGCAAGGGAAGCCGCTCGGGCGACGGCCGCTGCTGTCGGAGGTCCATGCCAAGAACGCGTACAACACCTATGAGATGGTGGGCCTGCCCGCGGGGCCGATCTGCAACCCGGGCCGCGCCTCGATCGACGCGGTGCTCGATCCCGCGCCATCGACCGCGCTCTACTTCGTGGCCGACGGCACGGGCGGCCATGTCTTCGCCGACACGCTGGACCAGCACAACGCGAACGTGAAACGCTGGTACGCGATCCGCCACGCACGCGGCGAGATGTGAGCTAAGCGTAGCGCTGCGCGAACGCCGCGGCCGCGCCGAACAGCCCCGGCTCGGGATGGGTGATGAGCTTCACCGGCAGCGCCGCCATCATCTGCCGGAACCGGCCCTTGGCCGCGAAGCGTTCGGCGAAGCCCGACTGCGGCAGCCTGTCCTTCAGCCGGTAGCCGAGCCCGCCCGCGATCACGACCGCCTTCGCCCCGTGCGCGAGCGCCAGATCGCCAGCCACCGAGCCGAGCGCCAGGCAGAGCCGGTCGACCGCGGCGAGCGCCACGCCGTCGCCGTCGTCGAGCGCGGCCGACCAGATCTGCTTGTCCGTCAGTTCCGGCCCGGACCGGTTCTCCAGCGCCGCGAGCGTCGCATGGATCGCGACGATCGCCGGCCCCGCGCAGACCCGCTCGGCGGACACGCGGCCGAACACGTCGCGCAGCCGCGCGACCAGCGCATCCTCGATCGGGTCATGCGGCGCGAAATCGATGTGGCCGCCTTCGGTTTCCAGGACATGATAGCCGTCGCTCGCCCGGAACAGCTGCGCGACCCCAAGCCCCGTTCCGGGCCCGCAGATCGAGACGACGCCGCGATCGGGCAGCCGCGTGTCGGGGCCGCACAGATGCGTGAACTCGTCCGGTCCAGCCTGCGCCACGGCGTGGCCCACCGCGCCAAAGTCGTTGACGAGGACGTACTCGTCGACCAGCAGTTCCTCGCGGAGCAGCGCCGGGCGGATCACCCAGGGGCTGTTGGTCAGCTTGATGACCTCGCCGCCGACCGGCGACGCGACCGCGATCGCCGCTGATCGCGGCAACGTCCGGCCGAGCATCCGGCCGTACGCCTGCCAGGCCACTTCGAGGCTGGGGTAGTCCGCGGTGTTCAGGATGCGCTGCTCGTCCAGGGACGCCACGCGCCCACCCTCGACCTGCGCGATCGCCAAGCGGGCGTGCGTTCCCCCGATGTCGGCGGCGACGACCTCCATGTCCTTCTCCTGCCGGTCGCGTGAGCCGATGCACGATTACTGCGTCAGGGTGCCCAGTGCACGTCGACCGGCAGTTCGGTGTCGGCCAGCACCCGGCCGATCGGATAGCTCGACGATGGCCCCTGGTCGATCGCGCGTTCCAGCACCTCGCGCTTGTCCTGGCCGGTGATCGCGATCGTGACCGCGCGGGCGGAGACGATGGCGGCGCGGCTGAGCGTCACGCGCGGCACCGGTGCCTCGGCGGGCAGCGGGTCGGGCATCACGCCCAGCGCGCGCCGCTCGCGCGGGCCCGACAGCGCCTCGTCATAGTCCGGCCCGGGGAAGATCGAGGCGGTATGCCCGTCGCCACCCACGCCCAACAGGACGAGATCGAGCGGCCAGTGCAGATCCTTCAGCCGCGCATCGGCGGCGCGGCCGGCGGCGCGATAGTCCGCCGCCTTCTCGCTGATGAGCGGGATGACGCGTGCGCCCGTCGGGATGAACGCCTTGCCGAGCATCGTCACATTGGACAGCGGATCGCCGAGCGCGACGATCCGGTCGTCGCCGGGGATGATCGTCACCTTCTTCCAGTCGAGCTTCGCCTTGGCGAGCTTGTCATAGGCGGCGCGCGGCGTGTTGCCGCCGGCGAGCGCCAGCACCGCCGAGCCGCGCGCGTCGAGTGCGCTCTCGATCACGAACTGGATGTCGCCCGCGACCGCCTCGGCCATCTCGGCTGCGTCGTCATATTCCCACCATTCGATCTCGGTCATGTCTGCTCCATCAAAGGGTTGAGCGAGGCCGGATCTCGCCTCAAAAGGCCGTTCATGCTGAGCCTATCGAAGCACTGTACTTCCTGTCGGGAAAGGCAGCCCCCTTCGACTGCCTGCCTGCGGCAGTCGCTCAGGACAGGCTTCGACAAGCTCAGGGTGAACGGAAGAAGGATAGGCTCAATCGTCCTGCCAGGTCACACCATCGCGGTCCGTCAGCGCGACCGAGCCCGACGGTCCCCAGCTTCCCGACGGATAGCTCTTGGGATGTGTGCCGTTCGCCGCCCAGCCGGCGCGGATCGCGTCGATGAAGCGCCACTGTGCTTCCACCTCGTCGCGGCGGACGAACAGCGTCTGATCGCCCTCGATCAGGTCGAGCAGCAGCCGTTCGTAGGCGATCCGACGGCGCTCCTTGAACTGCTTGTCGAGGCTCAGGTCCAGCGGCACCTCGCGCAGGCGGACGCCATCGCGGTCGAGCCCGGGCTCCTTCGCCATCACCAGCAACTGGACATATTCCTCCGGTTGGAGGCGGATCACCATCACGTTGTTCTGGAGCTGCCCCCCGCGCGAGGCGAACATCGAATGCGGCACCGGCTTGAACTGGATCGCGATCTCCGACCGGCGCGTCGCCATCCGCTTGCCGGTCCGCAGGTAGAAGGGCACGCCCTGCCAGCGCCAGTTGTCGATATGCGCCTTCACCGCGACGAACGTCTCGGTGCCCGACGGCTTGCCGAGCTCGTCGAGGTAGCTCTTGACGAACTCCCCGCCCGTCGCGCCCGCGCCATACTGGCCGGTGACGGTACACTCCTGGACCGCCTCGGGCGTGATGAACCGCAGCGAGCGGAGCACCTTCACCTTCTCGTCGCGGATCGCGGTGCCGTCGTAATGCGTCGGCGGCTCCATCGCCACCAGCGCCAGGAGCTGGAGGATGTGGTTCTGCACCATGTCGCGCAGCGCGCCGGTGTCGTCGTAATAGCCCGCGCGGCTTTCCAGGCCGACCGTCTCGGCGATGGTGATCTGGACGTTGTCTATCCCTGCGGCGTTCCAGACCGGTTCGAACAGCACGTTGCCGAACCGCAGCGCCATGATGTTCTGGACCGTCTCCTTGCCGAGATAATGGTCGAACCGGAAAGTGCGCTCCTCAGGGAAGGCAGCGGCGACCGCGTCGTTGATCTCCTGGCTCGACGGCAGGTCATGGCCGAGCGGTTTCTCCAGCCCGACGCGCACCGTGTCGCCGGCGAGGCCTGCGGACTGGAGCCCGGTCACCACCGCCTCGAACAGCGACGGCGCGGTCGACAGGAACACCGCGAGCCCGCCCGACACGTCCCCGATCTTGTCGGCCAGCGCCTGGAAGCTGGTGTGGTCGCCCACGTCCAGCGGCACGTAGTTGATCCGGGCGAGGAAGGCGTCGAAGCTGCCCGCGTCCTTGCGATCGTCGGGCAGGAACTTGTCCAGCGAGCCGCGCGCGAAATCGCGGAAGCTCCCGTCGTCGTAATCGCTGCGCGACGTGCCGGTGATCGTCAGGCCCTGGGGAAGGAGCCCATCAACGTGCAGATTATATAGCGACGGCAGCAGCATCCGCTGCGACAGGTCGCCGCTGGCGCCGAACAACAGCATCTTGCCGACAGGCTGGCGTTGGGACTCGGCGGCCATGTGGTTCTCCAGAAGGCAGGTGATACGAAACGGGGCAGGGTCGTCCGGCCGGCGCTCAGCGCACCAGCCCGGCCATCGGGTCCAGGCCGGCCATGATATTGAGGTTCTGCGCGGCCGCACCCGCGGCGCCCTTGCCGAGATTGTCGAGCGTGGCGATCAGGCGGACCTGCCCGTCGATCGGGTCGGCGAAGGCGTGGAGCGTCATCCGATCGGTGCTCGCATCGTCCTCGATCCGGACATAGCTGACGTCGTCGGCGGACACGCGGATCAGCGAGGAACCGCCGAATGTCGCGTCCAACACGTCGCGGACATCCCCGGGCGACACGCCGGGGTTCAACCGCGACCAGGGCAGCGGCACCTCGATCACCATGCCGCGATAGATGTTGGCGACGGAGGGCAGGAAGATCGGCGCGACCGACAGCCCGGCACGCGCGGTCATCTCCGCGACGTGCTTGTGCCGCAGGCCAAGCGCATAGGCGCGATGCGCGGACGCGGCGCCGCCCTCGAACTCCGCGATCATCGCCTTGCCGCCGCCCGAATAACCCGACGTGCCGTGGACGACGAGCGGCCAGTCGGCGGGGATCAGCCTCGCGCGCACCAGCGGCGCGATTAGCGCGAGGAATCCGGTGGGATAGCAGCCGGGATTGGAGACCCGCATCGCGGCCGCGACGTCGAAGCCCAGTTCGGGGAAGCCGTACGTCCATCCCTCGGCCACGCGATGCGCGCTCGAGGCATCGATGATCCTGGTGCGCGGATTGTCGACCAGCGCCACCGCCTCGCGCGCCGCTTCGTCGGGCAGGCACAGGATGACGATGTCCGCATCGTTCAACGCCTCGCGACGGGCGGCAGCGTCCTTTCGGCGCGCTTCGGACAGGGCGATCAGGTGCAACTCGGCCCGCCCCGCCAGCCGCTCGCGGATCTCAAGCCCCGTGGTACCGGCGGCGCCGTCGATGAACACCCCGACGCTCACGCCTGCGGCTCCAGCGCATCCCGATCGACATAGCCGACCAGGCCCGCCGCGGTGGCGATCCCCCAAACGTGATCGGCCGAGAGTTCCAGCATGTCGAATTGATCGCCGGGTTCGAGGCGAGCCACCACGTCGCCGGGTCGCGATACCGTCACCGCGACCGCTCGGGTCGCCCGGCACGGGATCGCCGCCGCGAAATGCGATGCCAAGACCTTTCCGGCGAGGCGGATGTCCGCGAGGTCCGGGCGGATCGCGTTGGTGGCAGGGTCGAGGATGACGGCGGGGCCGGTAAGCGCGAACCCATCACGCGCCCGCACGCTCGAGATCGGCGTCCTGGGCATCGGGCTCGTCGGTTCCTGGCCGGTCGTCGGCGTCGTCATGCTCGGCGTCGCCGATGAATTGCCCGAACTCCTCAAGAAACACAGCCCCCTCGGACGTTCGAGCGACGAAGATGTTGCGCTTGTCGCTGTCGTCACGTTGGCGGCGCAGATAGCCGAGCGTGCCCAGCCTGTTCAAGGCGCGCGTCACTACCGGTTTCGAGACGTTGAGCACCCGGGCGAGTCCGCGCACCGTGTGCGGCCCGGGATTGAGATAAACCACCAGCAGCAAGGCCATCTGTCGGTTCGTCAGGTCTGGCTCGCCCGAGCGGACATAATCCACCAGAGTCGCCATCCAGCTTTTTAGCTCGGGTTCCGCCAGACTTGCCAACTCGGGCCTTCCCACGTCGCAGGGACGAAACTCGCTGTCCCGCCTCCTGAACGTTCGCGCATCCCACTGGTTTCCCGACAATGCCATTTGATGCGCCCGTCCGGCCAGCGGGGCAGGCGAGGGGTTCGGTTGATCGCGCGCGTACGCTGGCCTATGTCGCCGGTTGTCGTCCCCGGTCCGGAACCTTCATGTTCACCTTCCTGCTCATCGTCCATGCCGTAATTGCCGCCTCGTTGGTGACGGTGATCCTGATGCAGAAGTCGGAAGGTGGCGGCTTGGGCATGGGCGGAAGCCCGTCCGGGCTGATGAGCGCGCGTGGCGCCGCCGATTTCCTGACCCGCGCGACGTCGGTGCTGGCGGCGTTCTTCGTCGGCTTCTCGATCCTGCTGGCTGTCCTCGCCTCGAGCAGGCACTCGGTGGGTACGATCGATACCTCGCTGGCCAAGCGTCCCGCCGCGCAGCCGGCGACGACCCAGCCGCTGCCGGCCGAGCCGACCGCGCCTTTCTCGAAGGGCGCGAACATCTCGGCGCCGGCGGCGACCCCGCAGGACAACGGACAGGGCGTCCCGCTCGCCCACTGACGCTTCCGTTCGTCGCTTCCGCCGCGTTCCGTGTCGCGCGGGCGCTTGTCGTCACGCGTCCCGAAAGGCTAACCCACTCCTCCCATGACCCGGTTCATCTTCATCACCGGCGGCGTGGTCTCCTCGCTTGGCAAGGGACTCATGGCGGCGAGCCTTGCCGCGCTGCTCCAGGCGCGCGGCTATCGCGTCCGCATCCGCAAGTTCGACCCCTATCTCAACGTGGATCCGGGCACGATGAGCCCGTATCAGCACGGCGAGGTGTACGTGACCGACGACGGCGCGGAGACCGACCTCGATCTTGGCCATTACGAGCGGTTCACCGGCGTCGCCTCGCGCCAGTCGGACAACGTCACCTCCGGTCGCATCTACAAGACGATCATCGAACGCGAGCGGCGCGGCGACTATCTCGGCGCGACGGTTCAGGTGATCCCGCACGTGACGGACGCGATCAAGGCGTTCGCCAAGGCGGAGACCGAGGACCTGGATTTCGTACTGTGCGAGATCGGCGGGACGGTCGGAGACATCGAGTCGTTGCCGTTCATCGAGGCGATCCGGCAACTGCGCAACGAGCTGGGGCGCGGGCAAACGGTCAGCGTCCATGTGACGCTCGTCCCCTACATCACCGCTGCGGGCGAGCTGAAGACCAAGCCGACGCAGCATTCGGTGCGCGAGATCGCCTCGCTCGGCGTCGCGCCCGACGTGCTGGTCTGTCGCTGCGAGCACCCGTTGCCGCCCGCCGAACGCGCCAAGATCGCGCAGTTCTGCAACGTTCCCGCCAGCGCGGTCATCCCCGCGCTCGACGCCAAGAGCATCTACGCGGTCCCGCTGCAATATCACGCCGAAGGCCTGGACGAGGAGGTGCTGCGCGCGTTCGGGATCGAGCCCGGCGCGGCGCCGGACCTGACCCGCTGGACCGAGATCGTCGATCGGTTGACCAATCCCGAGGGCGAGGTGACGGTCGGCGTCGTCGGCAAATACGTCGGGCTCCAGGACGCGTACAAGTCGCTGGGCGAGGCGCTGGTCCATGGCGGGATCGCCAACCGCGTGAAGGTGACGATCGACTGGATCGACGCGGAACTGTTCGAGCGCGGCGACGCGGGCGAGATCGCCGCGCGACTGGAGCCGTGCCATGCAATCCTGGTGCCCGGGGCGTTCGGCGAGCGCGGCGCGGAGGGCAAGATCGCGTCGGTCCGCTTCGCCCGGACGCGCGAGATCCCCTATTTCGGCATCTGTTTCGGCATGCAGATGGCATGCGTCGAGGGCGCCCGTGATCTGGCCGGGATCGCCGGTGCCTCATCCACCGAGTTCGGGCCCACCGACGAGCCGGTCGTCGGCCTCATCACCGAATGGATGAGCCAGGGCGGGATCGAGCGGCGCGAGGCGGAAGGCGACATGGGCGGCACGATGCGGCTCGGCGCCTATGATGCGACGCTCGCCGGCAATTCGGTCGTCGCTTCCATCTACGGCGGCACGCACATCAGCGAACGGCATCGCCACCGCTATGAGGTCAACACCGGCTATCGCGAGGCGCTGGAGAAGGGCGGCCTCGTCTTTTCGGGCATGAGCCCGGACGGCATGCTGCCCGAGATCGTCGAGCGGCCGGATCACCCCTGGTTCGTCGGCGTCCAGTTCCATCCGGAACTGAAGAGCAAGCCGTTCGACCCGCACCCGCTGTTCGCGAGTTTCATCGCCGCGGCGGTGCGGCAGAGCCGGCTGGTTTAGCCGTCTGGTCTGGTAGGAGCGCGACATCGAGCGAAACCTGCGGGCCAATGCCGTCCACTGCGTTAGTCAGGCCTGTCAGCAGAACGATCATCGTTCCATCGGGCGCGTGTTTGCTAAAAATGGTCTCTGCGCGCCCGTGCGGGTCGGTATAGGCTTCAAAGCCTGTGGAACGGAGCAACGCTTCAGCGAAGCGAAAGGCCGCAGGTCCCTGAGTCGTATTTTCTAGAACAACGTGACAGCGACCCGAAGCATCGCCAGTGCCGACTAAGACGCTGCTAGGTTTGCGGATCGATCGATACCATTGCGGAACGGCCGGGTAACGACCTGCAAGCGCGTCCAATGGCAAAGGGGCAGGCTACAATAGCAATTGGCTGGCTCGGACCCGGGTTAGAGGGGTACCCCTCGCGACGCCGAAACACACCTTCGGTATCATGTTGAAAACTATTGTTGGCAAGTCGGGATCAGCATCGACCGTCTTCGGTGTGCCCGGTACAAGGGTGAACGCGGCAACCGCCGCTAAAAGGGGAAATGGCATCTCGGGCTCCAAAACGGCAGGAACCGCTTAGGCCACAAACGATCATCAGATTCTTAACACTCTAGGGTGGCAGGCGAGAAATCGATAAACAGGCGTCCGGTGTTTCCAGGACGCCTGTTCTTTGACTAACACTTACGCCTTAAGCCGCCTGCGCCTCTTCCGCCGGCGCGTTCTCGACGGCGGCCAGCGGCGTGCCCGTCTTGATCGCGATAGTCTTGGGCTTCATGGCTTCGGGCACTTCGCGGACCAGGTCGACCACCAGCAGCCCGTCGTTCAGCCGCGCGTCCGCCACGAACACGAAGTCGGCGAGCTCGAACCGCCTCTCGAAGCTGCGCGTCGCGATGCCGAGGTGCAGGAAGTTGACGCCCGCCGCGCCGCCCGTCTGCGCCTCGTCCTTCTTGCCGGACACGAGCAGCAGGTTCTGCTGCGCCACGATCTCGATCTCCTCGCGGGCGAAGCCGGCGACGGCGAGCGTGATGCGATAGCGGTCGTCCGCGACGCGCTCCAGATTGAAGGGCGGGTAGTTCTCGGTGCCGCTGCTGCGGGCGTTCGTCTCGAGCATGTCAAACAGCCGATCGAAGCCGACGGTGGAGCGGCGGTAGGGAGTGAGGTCCAGTCGCATATCAAATCCTCCTGTGAGCGAGTTGACGAGGACCGTCAGCCTCTCGGAAGACGATCCATATACACGGCCCTTCAAGGCGCCGCGCCGCACCCATTTGGTTCGCGCCGCAACATCATCAAGTCCCGGCCAAACATTTTTTGTTGGAAGCTGCGCTTGATCGCGGGCAACTAGCGACTGCTTTCAATTCCCTCCGATCGCGGGGACTTTCCACCGGCAATTTGGGGAACCCACGATGAGCATCTCGACCGCCCTCCTGTTGGCCGCCCAGGTCGCGACCACGCCGACGCCGGCCGATCAGACGAACGGACCTCCGTCACCCCCCATCGCGCCAGCTGGCCAGTCGACCGCGCCCGACGCGACCGCGGAGGCGGGGCGGCTCGGGCCGGCCGCCCCCGGCGGCGGCGACGTCGTGGTGACCGCGCGCCGGCGCGCCGAGTCGGCGCAGGCGGTGCCGATCGCGCTGTCGGTGATCGGCGGCAAGGCGCTCGCGGAGACGGGGACCTACAACGTCGACCGGCTCACCCAGCTTCAGCCTTCCCTGCAATTCTACTCCACCAATCCGCGCAACTCCGCCGCCAACATCCGCGGGCTCGGCGCGCCGTTCGGGCTTACCAACGACGGGATTGAGCAGGGCGTCGGCATCTATGTCGATCAGGTCTATTACAGCCGCATCGCCTCGGCGACGTTCGACTTCACCGACACAGAGCGGATCGAGATCCTGCGCGGGCCGCAGGGCACGCTTTACGGCAAGAACACCACGGCGGGCGCGATCAACATCACGACCCGCCCGCCGAGCTTCACGCCGGAGGCACGCGCCGAGTTCACCGGCGGCAACTACGGCTTCTTCCAGGGCAAGGCGTCGGTGTCCGGGCCGTTGGTGGACGACAAGCTCGCGATCCGCCTGTCCGCGTCGATCACCTCGCGGATCGGCACGATCTACAACGTCCGCCAGAACGATCACGAGAATGCGCAGGACAACCAGGGCCTCCGTGGCCAGTTGTTGTGGCGTGCGACGCCCCGCCTCGACCTGACGCTCTATGCCGACTTCAACCGTCAGGACCCCGATTGCTGCGTGCAATACTACGTCCGCACCGGCGCCACGCAGCGGCCGCTCAACCGGCAATATGCCGCGCTCGCCGCGGCGCAGGGCTATTCCGTCCCGTCGACGGACGCGTTCGATCGGCTGACCGACGTCGACACGCCGCTCCGCGCGCGCCAGAAGCTCGGCGGCACGTCGCTGGTCGCGAACTGGGACTTGGGGTTCGCCACGCTGACGTCGGTCACGGCGTGGCGGTTCTGGGACTGGGTCCCTTCCAACGATCGCGACTTCATCGGCCTGCCGGTCACCACCGTCTCGGCCAACGCATCGCAGCAGCGCCAGGTCAGCCAGGAGGTGCGGCTGGCATCGGACGGCACCCACGCGATCGATTATGTGGTTGGCGCGTTCTTCTTCCACCAGACGATCGACACCCAGGGGCTACAGGTCCAGGGCGCGGCCGCGAGCGCGTTCCTGCTCAACCCGACGAGCGCCGACGGCAAGAACCCCGCCGTCCTCAACGGGCTGACCGCGACGACTCCCAACGGCCTGCGCAACACGAGCGCGGCGCTGTTCGGCAAGCTGACGTGGCACACGACCGAGCGGCTGCAGATATCGCCGGGCTTACGGCTCAACTACGACCAGAAGAGCGGCTACTATAATTCGGTCGTGACGACCGGGACGGGAGCGATCCTGAACTGCTCGCTGGCGGCGCAGGCGGTGACGATCGTCAAGGACCAGTGCGGCGTGCTGTCGCCGCAGAATTATGATCCTCGCTTCCACAACTGGAATGTGTCAGGTGACCTGACGATTTCGTACCTGATCGCCCCCGACATCCATTATTACGCGACCTACGCGCGCAGCTACAAATCGGGCGGCATCAACCTGTCGGGCCTGCCGCTCGACGCGAACAACGCGCCGATCCTGTCGGCGGCGACCGTCAAGCCGGAAAAGGTCAACGATTTCGAGTTCGGCCTGAAGACGCAGCTGCTCGATCGTCGGATCACCGCCAACATCGCCGCCTTCTGGACCGACATCTCCGACTATCAGGCGACCGTCACCAACGGGCAGCTCGGCGTGCTGCGCGGCTATCTCGCCAATGCTGAGCGGGTGCGGACGCGCGGGATCGAGTTCGACAGCGCGTTCCGACCGTCGAGCCGGCTCAACTTCTACGGCAACGGCGCCTATACGGACGCGCGCTACATCCGCTTCCGCGATGCGCCATGCCCGCCGGAGCTTTCCGGGGGCACGGCCGCCGACGCGACCCATCCCGCGAGCCCGGCCGGCACGCCGGGCGGCTACAGCCCCGCAAGCTGCGACATCTCCGGCCAGGTGCTGCCCGGCGTGTCCAAATGGGCCTTCTCCTACGGTGCGGAATACGATCTGCCGGCGCGCGTCGCCGGGCTCGATGGGCAGGTGTATGTCGGCTACGACGGCAGCTACCGGTCGCATTTCTCGTCCAACCCGTCCGCCTCGGCCTATACCGACATCGCCGGCTATGCGCTGAGCAACTTCCGCCTCGGTTTCCGCTCGGGCGACCGGTGGAACGTGTTCGGCTGGGTGCGCAACGCGTTCAACCACGATTACTATGAGGTGCTGGCGTTGCAGTCGGGATCGACCGGCCTGGTGGTCGGCCAGCCCGGCGATCCGCGGACGTACGGGGGGACGGTGTCGCACGCGTTCTGAACATCCGGGATCATGATCAGGCCCCGACGTCGGCAAAGCCGACGTCGAACGGGTCGGCCTTGGCCGCCCGCCGGCCGGTTGGCGCGAAACGCTGAGCGTTTCGGCGGCGTCGCCGCCTTCGCGCCAACGGCAAACGCCCGGACCGTTGCCGATCCGGGCGCCTGCGTGACGATCGCTCGTCAGCCCCCATAGTGTCTTCCGGTCGCGCGTTGATCGCTGCGTCCCGGAAGTGTCCCCGAACCCTCGGCCGATGCCGGTGTCTCGATGATTTGGGCTAGCCAGTGGCGACGTTTTTGTCACGATCGATCGCGAGCCTCTTTGCGGATTGCCGTCACGCTGTGTCGCCAATGCAACACAGGTTGGGTTTTGACCCGCATTGCCACGTCGGCGGGCGCGCCGTAGAGCCGGCGCACTCCTCCGGCCGGCATTGCACCCTTCATGATCCTGTCCCGCTACGAACGGATGATCGCGCGTCGCTATCTGCTGCCGGGGCGGGGCGAGCGGTTCATCGTGCTCGTCGCCGGGTTCAGCCTCGGCGCCGTCATGCTGGGCGTCGCGGCGCTGGTGATCGTCATGAGCGTCATGAACGGCTTTCGCGCCGAGCTGTTCGACAAGATCGTCGGCCTCAATGGCCATGCGGTCATCCAGGGGATCGGCGGCCGGCTCGACGACTGGAAGCGGGTCGTGGCGGCCGCGAAGGCGACGCCGGGCGTGACGAGCGCGGTGCCGCTGATCGATCAGCCTCTCATGACAAGCTACGATGGCCGGGTGGAAGCAGTCCTGCTGCGCGGGATGCAAGTGGCCGACATCCGCAGCAACACGACGATCAACGGCAAGGTCATTACCGGTAGCATGGCGCAGTTGACGCCAGGCAGCGGCAACGTCGCGATCGGCGCTCGGCTCGCCGAGGCGCTCGGCGCCGACGTCGGCTCGCAAATCTCGCTCATCAGCCCGCAGGGGCAGACGACGCCGTTTGGCACCGTTCCGCGAATCGTCAGCTACCGCGTCGCCGCGATCTTCGAGATCGGCGTGTACGATTACGACAAGGCGTACGTCATCATGCCGATGGGCGATGCGCAGCAGCTGCTGATGCTCGGTGACTCGGTCGGCATGGTCGAGATCCAGACGCGTGACGCCGACAAGGTCGGCACCATCCTCGATCCGCTGCGCCGGCAGGTCGCGGGCGACGCGGTGATCTCCGACTGGCGGCAGATGAACGCGCAACTGTTCGAGGCGCTGGCGGTCGAGCGCGTTGCGATGTTCACGGTCCTGTGCATCATCATTTTGGTCGCTGCGTTCAATATCGCCTCGTCGCTCATCATGCTGGTGCGCGCCAAGACGCGCGACATCGCGATCCTGCGCACGATGGGCGCGACCCGAGGCGCGATGATCCGTATCTTTATGCTGGTCGGCACGACGATCGGCACGCTGGGCACCGCCGCGGGGCTGGTCCTCGGTTTCGTGTTCCTGTTCTTCCGACAAGGCGTGGTGGACGCCGTCCAGTTCGTGACCGGTCAGAACCTGTGGGACCCCTCGATCCGCTACCTGACCGAGCTGCCGAGCAAGACCGATCCCGTCGAGGTGACGGCGATCGTCGCGATGGCGTTGCTGATGAGCTTCCTCGCGACGCTCTATCCGGCGTTCAAGGCGGCGAGCACGGATCCCGTCCAGGTGCTGCGGTATGAGTAGCATTGTTGAGGCTGGGGCGGTCCTGTCCACCGCCGGCCTCGCGCGCAGCTTCGTCCAAGGCGGCGAGCGGATCGAGGTGCTGCGAGGGGTGGACCTGTCGGTCGCACCCGGCGAGATTGTCGCGCTGCTTGGCGCGTCCGGTTCGGGCAAATCGACATTGCTCCAGGCGGTGGGATTGCTGGAGGGCGGGTTCGAAGGCTCGATCCGCATCGCCGGGGTCGAGGCGGCGAAGCTCGACGCGCACGGCCGCACGCTCGTCCGGCGCGACCGATTGGGCTTCGTGTACCAGTTCCACCATCTGCTGCCCGACTTCACCGCCGTCGAGAACGTCGTCCTGCCGCAACTGGTGCGCGGCGCCGAGCGGGCCGAGGCGGACGCACGCGCCGCGTCGCTGCTGTCGACGCTGGGCCTCGGCCACCGGCTGACGCACCGCCCGTCGCAACTGTCGGGCGGCGAGCAGCAGCGCGTCGCGGTCGCCCGCGCGCTCGCCAACCGGCCGGCGCTGGTGCTGGCGGACGAGCCGACCGGCAACCTCGACGAACACACCGCCGACATCGTGCTGGCCGAGTTCCTGCGGCTGGTGCGCGGGGAGGGGTCGGCTGCGCTGGTCGCGACGCACAACGAGCGGCTGGCGGCGAAAATGGACCGCGTCGTGCGGCTGCACGAGGGGCGGTTGCGGGGGCAGGCGGGGTGAGCGCTTGGCGCAAGGTGCCGACTCTCGTCGGGCGCCACGTCACGCTGCGGCCACTACTCGCGACCGACCGCGACGCCCTGATCGCCGCAGCGTCTGGCGACGGGTTGTGGGACATCTTCTACGCCAGCGTCTCGCAGATGAAGGACGCCGACGGCTTCTTCGCCCGCGCGTTCGCCGAGCAGCGACAGGAACGGTCGGCGGTGTTCGCCGTCCTCGACGCCGTCGGCGCGGTGGTCGGCACGACGAAGTTCATGCGGATGGCGCCGGCGCATCGCCGGCTGGAGATCGGCGGCACCTTCTACGCCACTCGCGTGCAACGCACCGGCATCAATACCGAGGCGAAGCTGCTCCTGCTGACGCACGCGTTCGACGTGCTCGGCTGCCAATGCGTCCAGTTCCGCACCGACAGCCTCAACCGCCGCTCGCAGGCCGCGATCGAGCGGCTGGGGGCGACCCGCGACGGCGTGCTGCGCGGCCACCAGATCGTCGCCGGGCGCTTGCGCGACTCGGTCGTCTATTCAATTATCGACCGCGAGTGGCCCGCCGTTCGCGAGAACCTCAACTTCCTGCTGGCGAGGCACGCATGACCCCGATCACCGACTTCATCGTCCGCTCGCCCGACGGCAGTCCCGCGCCACTCGCCGTCTATGCGGGCCGCGTCCTGCTGATCGTAAACACCGCGTCGAAATGCGGGTTCACGCTGCAATATGAGGGGCTGGAGGCGCTGCACCGCGATTATGCGGATCGGGGCTTCGAGGTGCTGGGCTTCCCCTGCAACCAGTTCGGCGCGCAGGAGCCGGGCGACGCGGCCGAAATCGCCAGTTTCTGCTCGCTGACCTACGACGTGACCTTTCCGGTCTTCGCCAAGGTGGAGGTCAATGGGAGCGGCGCCGATCCGCTGTTCGATCGGCTGAAGACGGACGCGCCCGGCCTGCTCGGGCTCAAGTCGATCAAGTGGAACTTCACCAAATTCCTCGTCGACCGCCATGGCCTCGTCACGGCCCGCTACGCGCCGACGACCAAGCCGGAGGCGCTGCGGGCGGACATCGAAGCGCTGCTCTAAGCCGATAAGGCTGCGCTCTAAGCCGAGAAGGCCGGCGCGCCGACGCGGTGGAGCGATGCGGCGCGTATCTCACCGATACCGCCCAGCAACAGGCTGATGCCGAGCAATGTGCCGGGCAGCGTCAACGCTGAGAAGGGCATGGTCGTGATGATGACGACCGCCAGGATCACGTTGATGGCGCCCAATCCCAACAGAAGTCCGCGCCCGCGCGCCAGCCGCGAGCCCGCGATCAGCTCGACGATGCCGCGTGCGCCCAGCCAGATCGCGACCACCACCGTCAGCGTGACGGCGCCCGACAAGGGATAGAAGGCGAGATACAACCCGACGACGAGCGACAGGATGCCGAAGACGATCAGATACGTCTCGCGACCGTGCCCACGCCCCAGCGCGCCGGTCGAGATCATCGTGACGCCGATCGCCATCAGCAGCGTGGCGACGACCAGCGTCGCCGCATAGGTGGCCGGGAAAGGCCAGATCAGCGATGCGATGCCGAGCAGAACGGCAATGATGCCTGCCGCCATCAGCCAGCCCCAGCCTGCGCCCGCCGGCCTCGTCAGTCCATCGTCGATCGCCACGACTTTTCCCCTGCTCGTTATGTCCTGCCAACGGCCGCGTCCCGGTCAGGTTCCTGTCCCGTCGATCGCATCGCGCCTTTCGCAAACCGCCGTCCCGTCCCATAGAGGCCGCATGTCGCATTCCGGGTACGTGCCGCTTCGAGTCTTTTCCTGCTACACGATGCTGGACGGCGCCATCGAGCCGAAGGCGATCGCCGAGCAGGCGGCGAAGCTGGGCTTCCCCGCGACCGCGCTGACCGACCGCAACGGGCTGTACGCCGCGATGGCCTTTTCCGATGCGGCGAAGGCGGCGGGCGTCCAGCCGGTGATCGGCGCGATGCTGGCGGTGTGCCGACCCGATACGCCCGACGGCGTCACCGCGCCGATCGACTGGTTGGCGCTCTATGCGCAGGATGCGATCGGCTACGACAATCTGTGCGCGCTCGTCTCGGCGTCGCACCTGGATCGCCCGGTCGAGCTGGCCGCCCATGTGCCGCTGTCGGCGCTGGAGGGGCGCACCGACGGGCTGCTGGCGCTGACCGCTGGCGGCGAGGGTGCGCTCGCGCGGTTGTTCGCGGAAGACCAGCCCGCTCGGGCGGAGGCCTATGCCGACCGGCTGGAGGCGCTGTTCCCCGGCCGGCTGTACGTCGAGATCGCGCGCCGCAACGACGCCGTCGAGACGGCGGCGGAGGAGGCGCTGATCGGCCTCGCCTACGCCCGCGACCTGCCGCTGGTCGCGACCAATCCGTGCTGCTTCGCCGACCAGGGGTTCAGCCAGGCGCATGACGCCATGCTGTGCATCGCGCACTCGACGTACCTCGAGACGGAGGATCGGCTGCGCACCTGCCCCGAGGCGTGGATGAAGCCCGCCAAGGTGATGCAGCACCTGTTCGCCGACCTGCCCGAGGCGATCGCGAACACGCTGGTGGTGGCGCAGCGCTGCGCGGTGGCGGCGCCCACGCGCAAGCCGATCCTGCCGAGCCTGGCGGGCGATCCGGCGGCAGAGGCGGAGGCGCTGCGGGTGGACGCCAGGGCGGGCCTGGAAAAGCGGCTGCGGCGGATCGCAGAATTGAAGAGGCGGAGTGTCTCGACTTTGCTCGACACGAACGGCGGTGGGGAGGGCGCGAACACCCACCCACCGTTCGTCCCGAGCGAAGTCGAGGGACAGGCTCCGCACGCAGATCAGGACTGGACCCAGCCCTATCGTGATCGCCTGGAGTTCGAGCTCGACGTCATCATCCAGATGGGCTTCCCCGGCTATTTCCTGATCGTCGCGGACTTCATCAAATGGGCGAAGGACCACGATATCCCCGTCGGCCCCGGCCGCGGTTCCGGTGCGGGCAGCGTCGTCGCCTGGTCGCTGACGATCACCGACCTCGACCCGCTGGCGCTCGGGCTGTTGTTCGAGCGGTTCCTCAATCCTGAGCGCGTGTCGATGCCGGACTTCGACATCGACTTCTGCGAAACGCGGCGTGGCGAGGTGATCCGCTACGTCCAGGAGAAGTACGGCCGCGACCAGGTCGCGCAGATCATCACCTTTGGAAAGCTGAAGGCGCGCGCCGTGCTGAAGGACACCGGCCGCGTGCTGCAGATGAGCTATGGCCAGGTCGACCGGCTGGCGAAGCTCGTCCCCAATCACCCGACCGATCCCTGGACGCTGAAGCGCGCGATCGACGGCGTGTCGGAGCTGCACAAGGAGTACAGCAACGACAACGGCGTACGTCGGCTTCTTGACCTCGCCATGAAGCTGGAAGGCCTGCCGCGCCACTCGTCCACCCACGCCGCGGGCGTCGTGATCGGCGACCGGCCGCTGGCGCAGCTGGTGCCGCTGTTCCGCGATCCGCGCTCCGACATGCCCGTCACCCAGTTCGACATGAAATATGTCGAGGGCGCAGGCCTCGTGAAGTTCGACTTCCTGGGCCTCAAGACGTTGTCGGTGCTCAAGAAAGCGGTGACGATGCTCGCCAATCGCGGCATCGTCGTCGATCTCGATGCGCTGCCCTGGGACGACGCGAAGACGTACGAGCTCCTCCAGAGCGGTAATACGATCGGCGTGTTCCAGGTGGAGTCGGAGGGAATGCGGCGGACCTTGTCGGCCGTCCGCCCTACGGTGTTCGAGGACATCATCGCTTTGGGCGCTCTCTATCGCCCCGGCCCGATGGACAACATCCCGATGTTCGGCCGCCGTAAGCAGGGCGTCGAGCCGATCGAATATCCGCATCCCCTGCTGGAGACGATCCTCGCCGAGACGTACGGCATCTTCGTCTATCAGGAACAGGTGATGCAGGCCGCGCAGGTGCTGGCCGGCTTCTCGCTCGGCGGCGCCGATCTGCTGCGCCGCGCGATGGGCAAGAAGGTGAAGGCGGAAATGGACGCGCAGCGCGCGGGCTTCGTCGAGGGCTGCCTGATCGTCAACGGCATCAAGGCGGCGGAGGCGAACGCGCTGTTCGACTTGATCGACAAATTCGCCGGCTATGGCTTCAACAAGAGCCACGCCGCCGCCTATGCGTTGCTGACGTACCAGACCGCGTGGCTGAAGGCGCATCATCCACACGAGTTCTACGCCGCGTCGATGTGCTTCGACATGGACCAGACGGACAAGTTGGGGCTGTTCGTCGAGGATGCGCGCCGGCTTGGCGTCACCGTCCTCGGCCCGTGCATCAACGCGAGCGAGGCCACGTTCGACGTCGAGGTCACGACCGGCGAGGATGGCGAGGCGCTCGCGATCCGCTTCGCGCTGGCGGCGCTCAAGTCGGTAGGCGAGGGGGCGATGGAGCGGCTGGTCGCCGAACGCGCAGACCGGGGTCGGTTCGCCTCGCTCGACGATCTCGCCACCCGCGTCGATCCGCGGCTCATCAACAAGCGGCAGCTGGAGACGCTGGCAGCCGGCGGCGCGTTCGACGGCATTGATCCGAACCGTGCCGGCATCCACGCCGCCGCCGAGACCATCCTGGCCATCGCCGCCCGCACGCACGAGAGCCGGACAAGCGGGCAAGGCGGCCTGTTCGGCGCGGAAAGCCAGGCGGGCGACACGATCCGGTTACCGGCTACGCGCTGGAGCCTGCAGCAGCGGATGGAGGCGGAGAAGGAGGCGTTCGGCTTCTATTTCTCCGCCCACCCCGTCGATCGGCATCGGCATCTGGCGGCGATGCACGGCGCGCGGCCCTATGCGGCGCTTGGCGAGCTGACGATCCCGACCGACGGCAACCGCGCCGGCGCGACGATGGCGGCGTTGGTCGAGGACACCCGCTGGCGCACGTCGGCGCGCGGCAAGCGTTACCTGATGGCGACGATGTCGGACGCGAGCGGGCAATATATTGCGACCTGTTTCGATGACGCGGTGGCAAAGGACCTGGAGGAGGCGGCGAAGGTGGGTGGCTGCGGGCTGGTCACGGTGGAACTCGATCGTCGCCCGGGTGAGGAGACGCCGCGCGTGACGGTGCGCCGCATCCAGCCGTTCGAGGCGCTGGCCAACGCGGCGCGGTTCGTGATCGAGGTCGATGTGGCGGACCCGGCGGCGTTCGGTGCGCTGGCGCGCCTGCTCGCCGATCATCGCGGCGCGCGGGGCGAGGTGCGGGCGAAGGTGATCCTGTTGAGCGGCGAGGAGGCGACGGTGCTGCTCGGGCGCGACTTCCTGCTCGACGCTGAGCTCGCCGGCCATATCGAGGCGATCCCGGGGGTGAGCGCGGCACGGCTGCGGAACTCGGAGACGCGGCTGGCGCTGGTGGGATAGGCGGCACGGGTTGCAATGTTGGAGAAGTAGTGAAAGCGTCTGCCACCCGCTATTTCTCAGGTCTATGATCGACGATGAAGCACGCCGGACGGCGTGTGCCTGTTCGCGCTATTCGCCAGACAAATCTGGTGCGCGGCAAACAGCGTTTTGGTGTTACCTACTGTTACCTACTTTTCGCTCAGGCCTTCGTCAGCGGCCCAGAATGGTGCGGTAGAGGTCGAGATAGCGGTCCGCCATCCGCTCGACGGTGAACCGCTCCGCGACCCGAGCCCGGCACGCTGCCCGGTCGATCTCGCCGATCCGGCCGATCGCCGCCACCGCCTCGTCCACAGTGTTCACCAGGAAGCCAGTGACGCCGTCGTCGATCAGCTCGCGCATCGATCCGCGGTCGAACGCGATCACCGGCGTGCCGCACGCCATCGCCTCGACCACCGAGAGCCCGAACGGCTCGTCGAAGCCGATGAGGTGGAGGAGCGCCGCCGCCGATCCCAGCGTCCGCACGCGCCGCTCGCCGCCGACCGGGCCCAGATAGATCACCCGCTCGCCATCGATCGCGGGCGCGACCTCGCGATCGTGATAGCCCGCGTCCTGCACGATCCCGGCCATCACCAGCCGGCGTCCGGCCCCCCGCGCCGCCGCGATCGCCTCTGCGGCGCCCTTGTCGGGGTGGATGCGGCCGAAGAACAGCAGGTCGTCGCTGCCGACCGGATCGAACGCGAAGTCCGCCAGCGGGATGCCATGGTGGATCGTCGCGGCGTAGCGCAACGCGGGATGCCGGTCCGCGTCGCTGATCGCCACATAGTTCACGCGATCCTGGTAGGGCGCGTACATCGGCATGATCCGCTCGGAGGAGAAGCCGTGGATCGTCGTCACCATCGGCGTATCGACCAGCCCGGAAAAGGCGTGGGCGGGAAAATCCGCCTGGTTGTGGATCAGATCGAACTCGCCGGCGCGTTCAAAGAGGTGGGCGAGGTGGCGCATCTCCCACACCTTGGCGTCGATCGACGGGTCTTCCGAATAGGCGCGCGGCACCACGCCGGCGAGCGTGCCTGCCGTTTGGCTGTCGAGCGTCGCGAACAAGGTCACGTCCACGCCGCGCGCGACCAGCGCCTCGGTCAGCAGGCTGGTTACGAGCTCCCACGGGCCATAGGCGCGCGGCGGCGTGCGCCAGGCGATCGGGGCGAGCATCGCGATGCGCATCAGCGCGCCTGCCCGAAGACGATGCCCTGATCGGCCGTGAGCAAGCCCAGCTCGAACGGGCTCGGTGTCGCGGTGACCAGCGGCTCGAGATGCGCCGCCCAGCCAGGTAGCGCCAGCGGGCGAGGCTCGTCCGACAGGTTCAATGCCACCAGGATGCGATCGTCGTCCGCGCGGCGTTCGTACAACAGCACATCGTCCTCTCTCGACAGCAAGGTAAGCGTACCGAGCGTCAGCGCGGGTCGTTCGCGACGAAGCCGCAAGAGGCGACGCGTCAGGGACAGCAGGGAGGCGGGGTCCGCCGCCTCCGCGGCAACGTTCCGGATCGTCGCTTCGGCCGGCACCGGCAGCCAGGCCTCGCCGGTCGTGAAGCCCGCGCCTGCGCCGCCGTCCCACGCCATCGGCAGCCGCGCCTCGTCGCGGTTGAAGGCCGCGCCCGGCTCGCGCAAGGCCTGGGGATCGCGGATGCGGTCCGGCGGCACCGGCTCGCCCGCCACGCCGAGCTCATCGCCATAGTAGAGCGTCGGCGTCCCCCGCAGCGTCAGCAGCAGCATCTGCGCGATCCGCGCCTGCGCCACGCCGATGCGGCCCGCGAGGCGCGGCTGGTCGTGGTTGCCCAGCACCCAGTTCGGCCACGCTCCGTCCGGCAATGCGGCCTCATACTCGGAAATGATCGCGGCGACGTTGCGCGCCGTCCAGTCCGCACCGATCAGCCGGAAGTTGAACGGCAGGTGCACCTCCGGCGCATCAGCGCTGCCGTAATAGGTCATCAGCCGATCGTAAGGCAGGTAGATCTCGCCGATCAGCACCCGCTCGCGTCCGTCCCGCGCACCGGCCTCATCGGCGATCCGGCGCATTTCCGCTGCGATTTCATGAACTTCTGGCTGGTCGGTTGAGTAATGCTGCAACACCCGGTCGCGATCGCGGATCGCCGGGACCCAAGCGAGATTGGGCGGGTTGTCGGGAAAGTCGGCGTGTTTCACGAGGTGCCACAGCACGTCAATCCGGAACCCGTCGATGCCGCGCGCGAACCAGAAGCGCAGCACGTCCATCATCGCTGCCCGCACCGCGGGGTTGCGCCAGTTGAGGTCCGGCTGCTCCTTCAGGAACGCGTGAAGATAATATTGGTCGGTCGCGCCGTCCCACTCCCACGCCGAGCCACCGAAGTCGCTCGTCCAGTTGTTGGGGGGACCGCCGTCGGGAGCGGGATCGTGCCAGATGTACCAGTCCCGTTTGGGATCGGTGCGCGACGACCGGCTCGCCTTGAACCATGGGTGTTCGCTGGAGCTGTGGTTCGGGACCAGGTCGAGCAACACGCGCAGGCCACGCTCGTGCGCGGCGGCGACCAGCGCGTCGAGGTCGGCCAGCGTACCGAACATCGGATCGACGTCAATGTAATCGGCCACATCATAGCCGAAATCCGCCATCGGCGAGGGGAAGATCGGCGAGAGCCACAAGGCATCCACGCCAAGATCGGTCAGGTAATCCAGTCTCGACACGATCCCCGCCAAGTCGCCGATGCCGTCCCCATCGCTGTCCTGGAACGAGCGCGGATAGATCTGGTAGATGACGCCGGTCTGCCACCAGGGTTCGAGTACCGAGCCTGCTTCTCCAGACTCACGCACCATAGCGGGTCTTCAGCAACTGATAGCAGGCGCGCAGGCCATAGGCCTCGCCGCCCTTGGGTCGGCCGGGCTTGGCCGCTGGCCGCCAGGCGAACGTGTCGAGATGCGCCCACGGTGTGCCCTTGGGCACGAACCGCCGCAGGAACAGCGCCGCCGTCACCGCACCCGCAAACCCGCCGTCGGGCGCGTTGACGAGATCGGCGACATCGGACTTCAGCAGGTCGTCATATCCATCCCACAGCGGCAGCCGCCACAGCGGATCGCCTACCGCCTCGCCCGCCACGAGCAGGTCGGCGGCCAGCCGCTCGTCGTTGGCGAAGGTCGCCGGCAGATCGGGACCGAGCGCCACCCGCGCCGCGCCGGTGAGGGTTGCGAAGTCGAGGATCAGCACCGGCCGTTCCTCCCCGGCGCGGGTCAGCGCATCGGCGAGGACCAATCGCCCTTCCGCATCGGTGTTGGTGCTCTCGACGCTCAGCCCGAGCCGCGAGGGCAGCACGTCGCCGGGGCGGAAGGCATTGCCGGCGATCGCATTCTCCACCGCCGGGATCAGTAGGTGCAGCCGGACGGGCAGGCCCGCCGCCATGACGAGCCCGGCCAGCGCGAGCGCGTGCGCCGCGCCGCCCATGTCCTTCTTCATCAGCCGCATTCCCGCCGACGGCTTGATGTCGAGCCCGCCGCTGTCGAAGCAAACCCCCTTGCCGACGATCGCGATGCGGGGATGGGCGGGGTCGCCCCAGCTAAGCTCGATCATCCGCGGCTCGCGCCCGGCTGCCGCCGCCTGGCCGACGATGTGGACCATGGGGAAGCCATCGCGTAATGCGTCGCCGCGCGTGACGTCTATGGTCGCGCCGTGCCTCGTCGCGAGCGCCGCCACCTCGGCCTCCAGCTCAGCGGGCCCGAGATCGGCGGCGCCGGTGTCGACGAGGTCACGCACGGTCGCGGTCGCGTCCACCAGCCGGATCGTCTCGGCGCGGGCGGCTTCTTCCGGGACCAGCAGGACGCGCGGTTTCCGATCGTCGTCGCTCTTGCGATACCGGGTGAAGCGATGCTGCGCGAGCGCCCAGCCGAACGCCGCGGCGCCGGGATCGCCTCCGGTCAGTCGATACGTCCCGGCCGGCAGCGTTTCGGCCAGCTTCGCCAGCGACCATAGCCTGTCGTCCGGCGACGCGACGACGAGCGCCGACCAGTCCTCTGGCGTGTCGCCGGGGAGGATTGCTGTCGCGCCGGCCTTCCCAGTCATCCGGTGGGCCGCGAGCGAAGCGCAGACGGCAGGCGAGCAGGCTGCGGACCAGGCGTCCCAGTCGGCGGGGTCGACCAAGGTGATTTCCCGCGCGGCCTGTCCGGTATCGACGGCAAGCGTAGCGCTGGCGTCGATCATCTCAATTCGCCGGCATGACGAGAAATTGCTCGTACTTCCCGCCAGCGCCGGGCTCGGCATAGGTGACGATCGTCAACGTCCGGCCGGGAAAGGTGACCTTGTAGTTGCGGTTGACGAAGCCGCCGCGCAGCTTGGCGGGACCCGTCGGTTCGAACGCGGTCGGCGTGCCGAGCGGCCCGAGGCTGGCGCGGTAATCAGCGAGCGCCGTCGACGTGAAGTAGAAGTTGGAGTTCGCCGTCATCGTCGACCGATCCAGCGATCCGGCGCGCAAGGCGTCGAACACCGCGCGGGCGTGGACGGTGGCCGCGACGTCATCCAGCGCGCCGCCGGTGACGGACGCAGGGGCGGGCAACACGACCTTGTAGATGCTCGCGGCCATGCCTTTGTAGGCGTCCGAGAAATCGCCGTTGGTGAAGACGATCACCGCCGCCTTGTCGTCGGGATACACGATGTTCTGGGTCAGGAACCCGACCGCCTCGCCGCTATGCTCGACATAACGGCGCCCGTCGCGGTTGGTGCCGACGTCGACGCCCAGTCCATAGCCGGTGTCCTTGCCGTCGGTGAGTTTCACCGCCGTCTCCTGCGCCTGCCAGTCGGCGGGAGCGAGGACGGCGCGGTCGATCCGAGCGATGTCCCACTTCGCCAGATCGCTCGCGCTCATCGCCAACTCGCCGGCGGCGAACAGCCAGCCCCGCGCCGCCGGCCGCTCAACGCGGACGGGACCGAGCGCAAACCGTTGATACCCCTGCGGGAAGCCGGGACCCGTCGCCAGGTCCTGATCCACCGCGCGGATGCCGAGCGGCTGGAAAACGCGGCTCTGGAGGAACGCGAGCAGCGGCTCGCCCGCCACCTTCTCGACGATCAGGCCGGCGACGACATAGCCGGTGTTCGAATATTGCCACTGCGTGCCGGGCTGGAAGTCGAGCGGCTTCTTGCCCCAATGATCGACGATCGCCTGCGGCGTCGTCGGCGTCGCCATCGCGGCGAAGCTGTAATCCTGCGGCCAGTAATCCTGCAGCCCCGCGGTATGCGACAGCAACTGCCGGATCGTGATCCGGTCGCCCTCGGTGACGCCCGGAACATACTTGGCGACCGTGTCGTCGAGGCTCAGCTTGCCGTCGCGTTGAAGCAGCAGGACCGCGGCGGCGGTGAACTGCTTGGAGATGGAGGCGATCTGGTAGGGCAGCGACGGGGTCGCACGCGGGATCGTCTGCGACGCCTTGCCATAGGCGCGCGCGAACACCAGCCGGTCGCCGCGCACCACCGCAACGGACGCGGAGGGCACCCCCGTCTTGGCGAGCGAGGCGGCGACGATCGCGTCAATCTTGGCCGACTCGGCCGGGGTGATCGCCTGCGCCGCCAATGTAGCGGGGGCGAGAAGGGCGATCGGGACGACCCATCGACGGAGGCTTCGGAACGGTTGCATCCGGCCGATATGTCAGAAACCGGAGCAGCAGGACAGACGCAGCATGTGGGAAGGCTCAGCCACCCAACGTCTGGTCCTGCTGGCGGAACCAGGCGAGTGCGTCCTCGAAATGTTCGGGCGCATAGTCGGGCCAGAGCGCGTCGCACACGTAGATGTCGGCATAAACCGACTGGACCGGCAGGAACCCGCTCAGCCGCCGGCCGCCGCCCCAGCGGACGATGAGGTCCATGCGGGACACCGGCTGCGAGCGCAGCTCGCCCGTCTTGAGGCCGGCCAGATCCCAGTCCCATCCATAGTTCATGAGCAGGTTGACCTTCATCCCGTCGCCCTGCCGTTCGCGGAACGGGGCCAGCTCGGCCGGGAACTGGGTGGAGGTGTCGTCACCGACGACGAGCACCGCCGCGCCACGATCCGCGACCGCGGAGGCGAAATCAATGGATGCTTGCTTGAACGCCTCCGTCTGCACGGCCGGCCGCTTCACATTGTCCTTGGTGAAGCAATAGATCGAGATCTCCTCGACGCCGAGCCGCCGGCACTCGTCGTGCAGCCGCAACCCCGGCTCGATGCCATGGCGATAACCCTCCTGCTTGGCCATGCCGCGCTCGGCCGCCCAGCGCCGGTTGCCGTCCGGGATGAAGCCGACGTGACGCGGTATCCGGCGGTTGGCCATCATTGTCCCTTCTCGCCACGCCGGGCCCGATCCTCCCGCGAGACGTTACGCAAGGGGCACGCCGTAGAGATCATGGTCGTCCGCATCCTCGATCGTCACCGGCACGATGTCGCCGACCGACAGGTGAGCCGCGTTCCGCAAAAAGACCTGACCGTCGATCTCAGGCGCGTCGGCTTGGCTGCGGCCGGTGGCGCCTCCTTCCGGATCGCCGGCGTCTCCCACTTCGTCGATGATGACGGACAGCGTACGCCCGATCTTGCGCTGGAGCTTGGCCGCGCTGATCGCAGCGGTCTTCTCCATCACGCGGGCGTAGCGCTCCTCCTTCACCTCCTCCGGCACCGGATCGGGCAGCAAATTGGCGGGTGCGCCCGCAACCGGTTCGAACCGGAACGCGCCGACACGATCAAGCTGCGCCTCGTCCAGCCAGTCGAGCAGGTAGCGCACGTCGTCCTCGGTCTCGCCGGGAAAGCCGACCACGAAGGTCGAGCGGATCGCGATGTCGGGGCAGATCGATCGCCACGTGCGCAGCCGCTCCAGCACCTTGGCGTCATTGGCCGGCCGCTTCATCCGGCGCAGGACGGCGGGGGAGGCATGCTGGAACGGGATGTCCAGATACGGCAACACCAGGCCTTCCGCCATCAGCGGGATGACGTGATCGACGTGCGGATAGGGATAGACGTAATGGAGCCGCACCCATGGGGCGATCTGCCCGAGCTCGCGCGCGAGGTCCGTCATGTGCGCGCGGACCGCTCCGCCCGACTTGAGCGGATAGTCGGCATGACGCAGATCGAGGCCATAGGCGCTGGTATCCTGGCTGATGACCAGCAGCTCCTTCGTTCCCGCCGCGACCAGTTTCTCCGCCTCGCGCAGGATCGCGTCGGGCCGCCGGCTCGCAAGATCACCGCGGAGCGACGGGATGATGCAGAAGGAGCAGCGGTGATTGCAGCCTTCCGAGATCTTCAGATACGAATAGTGGCGCGGCGTGAGCTTGAGGTCGGTCAGCTCGACCGCGCCGCCGGGTACCAGATCGAGATAGGGCGAACGCGCCGCCGGAGCGGCCTCGTGGACCGCGGTGACGACCTGCTCATATTGGTGCGCGCCCGTGACCGCCAGCACGTCGGGGAAGCGCGATCGGATCGTCTCGGCCTCCGATCCCATGCAGCCGGTGACGATGACGCGGCCGTTCTCCGCCATCGCCTCGCCGATCGCCTCCAGGCTCTCCTCCTTGGCGCTGTCGAGGAAGCCGCAGGTGTTCACCAGCACCACGTCGGCGCCGGCATAGTCGGGCGACATGGCGTAACCGTCCGCCCGCAGCCGCGTGAGGATGCGCTCGCTGTCGACCAGGTTCTTCGGGCAGCCGAGCGAAACCATGCCGATGCGCGGCGGGGAAGGTAGGACAGTTGTCATTGAACGACCGCTCATAGGGCCAAGCGCCCGGTTCCGCCAGCGGCGCCCGGTTCCGCCAGCGGCACTCAGTCCGCTGCCGGCGCGTCTTCGGTTCGCGTCATGGTCAGCCGGCCGTTCTTCACCGCGAACGCGAGGCGGCCTTCGACCAGGTCGAGCGCGTCGCGGCCGAACTGGTCGTGGCGCCAGCCGTCCAGCATGCTGAGCCCGGTGCGCTGCCCGGCCGCGAGCAGGTCCAGCTCTTCCGAGCGGGCGAGCAGGCGGGACGCGACGTCGATCTCCTTGGCGCGGATCTTCAACAAAAGCTTTAGCAGGTCCGCTACCAGCGCGCCGTCCTTCCCGAGCCCGGGCTTGCGGTCCTCGCGCGGCGGCAGCTCGTCGGCGTCGAGCGGCGGCGCGGTCTCCAACGCCGCCATCAGCCGGCCGCCGATGTCATTGCTCGCCCAGTTCGCCGACAGACCGCGAACCTTGGCAAGGTCCGCCTGCCGTCGCGGCGGGTGGCCGGCGAGGTCGGCGAGCGTCTCGTCCTTGACGACGCGGCCGCGCGGGATGTCCTTGCCGCGCGCCTCCATCTCGCGCCAGCGGGCGAGTGCCTTCAGGCGGCCGAGCACGTCGGGCTTGCGGCTGGGCACGCGCACGCGCTTCCACGCCTCTTCGGGGTCGTTGGCGTAATTTTCGGGATCGCCCAGCCGCTCCATCTCCTGATCGAGCCATTGCCCGCGGCCAGTTTTGCGGAGGCGCTCGAGCATCTTGGGGAAAATCGCGGCCAGGTGCGTCACGTCGCCGATCGCATATTCGATCTGCCGCGCGTCGAGCGGCCGCCGCGCCCAGTCGGTGAAGCGGGCCCCCTTGTCGATCTGGATGCCGAGCCAGCTGTCGACGAGGTTCGAATAGCCGATCTGCTCGCCTTGCCCGAGCGCCATCGCCGCGACTTGCGTATCGAACAGCGGATGCGGCGTCTTGCCGGTCAGGTTGTAGACGATCTCGAGATCCTGGCCTCCGGCGTGGAAGACCTTCAGCACATCCTCGTTGTCGACCAGCAGGTCGAGCAGCGGCCTGAGGTCGAGGCCCGGCGCGAGCGGGTCGATCGCCGCGGCCTCGTGTCCGTCCGCCACCTGGATGAGGCAGAGCAGCGGCCAGAACGTGCTCTCGCGCATGAACTCGGTATCGACGGTGATGAAGTCCGCCTTGGCCCATCGGGCGCATAGGTCGGTGAGCGTGGCGGTGTCGGTGACGAGCGGGTGGATGTGCATGACCGTGGGCATAGCGGGGCGGGGGCGGGTTGACAAAGGAAGGGTGGGGAGGGACGTGCGCACCCATTCAATCACCGTCACCCCAGCGAATGCTGGGGTCTCCCGGTCGTGGGGTCGCCCCAGCCGCACGAGACCCCAGCGTTCGCTGGGGTGACGTAATCGTGAGCTACCGTCATGCACCCCTACCGCACCCACACCTGCGCCGCGCTCGACGCCGCGGCCGTCGGCACCGCCGTCCGCCTGTCCGGCTGGGTGCATCGCAAGCGCGACCATGGCGGCGTGCTATTCGTCGACCTGCGCGACCATTACGGCATCACCCAGATCGTCGCCGACGCGGACAGTCCGGCGTTGCCGACGTTGGATCAGGTGCGCGTCGAGTCGGTCATCACGATCGACGGCACGGTGAAGCGCCGATCGGAGGGCACGGTGAACCCGAACCTCGCGACCGGGGCGATCGAGGTGTTCGCCGATGCGGTCACCGTCTTGTCGGCCGCCGAGGAGCTGCCGATGCCGGTCGCAGGCGAGCAGGACTATCCCGAGGAGATTCGCCTCCGCTATCGCTTCCTCGACCTGCGCCGCGAGACGCTGCACGCCAACATCGTGCGCCGGACGAAGGTGATCGCCGACATGCGCCGCCGGATGGAAGCGGCGGGCTTCACCGAATATGCGACGCCGATCCTGACGGCCTCGTCGCCGGAGGGCGCGCGCGACTTCCTGGTGCCGAGCCGCATCCATCCCGGCACCTTCTACGCGCTGCCGCAGGCGCCGCAGCAGTATAAGCAGTTGCTGATGGTCGCAGGCTTCGACCGGTATTTCCAGATCGCGCCCTGCTTTCGCGACGAGGACCCACGCGCCGACCGTCTGCCGGGCGAGTTCTACCAGCTCGACCTCGAGATGAGCTTCGTCACGCAGGAGGAGGTCTGGGAGACGATGGAGCCGGTGATCGGCGGCGTGTTCCAGGCGTTCGCCGACGGCCGGACCGTGACGCCGAGCGGCCAGTTTCCCCGGATCGCGCATAGCGACGCGATGCTGCGCTACGGCTCCGACAAGCCCGATCTGCGCAATCCGCTGCTCATCACCGACGTCTCCAGCCACTTCGCGCGCTCGGGCTTCGGGCTGTTCGAGGCGATGGTCGGCCGCGGCGAGGTGGTCCGGGCGATCCCGGCGCCAAAGACGGCCGACAAGAGCCGCAAGTTCTTCGACGACATGAACAATTGGGCGCGCGGCGAGGGCTATGCGGGCCTCGGCTACGTCACGCGCAAGGGTGGCGAGTTCGGCGGCCCGATAGCCAAGAACCACGGCGCGGAAGGGATCGCCGCGCTCTATGCCGAGCTGGGGTTGGGCGATGACGATGGCTTGTTCTTCGCCGCGGGCAAGGAGGCGTCGGCCGCCAAGCTCGCCGGCCTCGCCCGCACCCGCGTCGCCGATCAGCTCGGGCTGATCGAGCAGGGCGCGTTGCGGCTGTGCTGGATCGTCGACTTCCCGTTCTACGAATATGACGAGGACGCGAAGAAGATCGAGTTCGCGCACAACCCCTTCTCGATGCCGCAGGGCGGGATGGCAGCGCTGGAGGGCGGCGATCCGCTGAGCATCAAGGCGTATCAATACGACCTCGTCTGCAACGGTTTCGAGATCGCATCGGGCTCGATCCGCAACCAGCACCCCGATCTGATGGTCAAGGCGTTTGAGCTGGTCGGTCTGTCCAGGGCGGACGTCGAGGAGCGGTTCGGCGGGCTATACCGCGCGTTCCAATATGGCGCGCCCCCGCACGGCGGCATGGCGGCAGGCGTCGACCGGATCGTCATGCTGCTGTGCGGCGCGCAGAACCTGCGCGAGGTGGCGCTGTTCCCGATGAACCAGCGTGCCGAGGACCTGTTGATGGGCGCGCCGAGCCCGGCGAGCGCCGCGCAGCTCCGCGAGCTCAGCCTGCGCACGGTCGCCGAGGCGAAGCCGGCACGGTCGGCGGGCGCGGACGTTACGCGGGCGGTGGCACCGAGCTCGGAGGGCTGAACCTTTCGCGAGCGGCGCGGGCCCCGTATTAAAAGTCCTGGCCGTGCCGCCTCAAGCGGGCGCGAACTCTCCGTGCGCGTTCATGACGTGCAGCACGCCATCCGCGATCGCGAAATTGGCGCCGTGGAGCGTGAGGCGTCCGTGGGCCACCCGATCGGCGACGAACGGGAAGGTCCGCAGATTGTCGAGGCTGACCCGTACCGTCTCCAGTTCCAGCGCGCGGATCGCCTCGGGTCCGTCGCCGTACCGCGCCGTCACCCGCTCGCGCGCGCCGTCGAGCAGACCGACCCATTTGTCGATGAAGCCACCTTCGCCGGGCGCAGCGCCGGCGAAGCTCTTCGCCAACGCCGCCTTGACGCCACCACAGGCGCCATGGCCCATCACGACGATCTCCGGCACCTCAAGTTGCGTCACCGCAAACTCCAGCGCGGCCGACACGCCATGATAGCCGCCGCCGGTCTCGAACGGGGGCACGAGATTGGCGACGTTGCGCACCACGAAGATCTCTCCCGGCGACACGTCGAAGATCTGCGCAGGGTCGACGCGGCTGTCGGAACAGGCGATCACCATCACCTTGGGCTCCTGGCCCGTGGCGAGCTTGTCCCAGCGATCATGCTGTTCGACATAGTCGCCTTGGCGGAACCGCCGGTAGCCGGCCACGAGATCGGTGAAGTCTGTCATCGCCGTGCCCATGCTCGTTTATCGGGCTCCGATGCAAGCTGCTGCGCATGACGCGTTCGTCATGTCGCCATGATCGTCTACCGGCAGAAGCGGACGAACCGCTTGTGCCGGGCGTTCCAGCCGCTATCTCGCAACCATGAACGAGATGACGCCGCTTGCCCAGGTGCCGCGCGCCCGCAAGCCCGACTGGATACGGGTGAAGGCGCCGACGTCGGTCGGTTTCGCCGAGACCAAGGCGCTGATGCGCCGCCTGAAGCTCGCCACCGTTTGCGAAGAGGCTGCTTGCCCGAACATCGGCGAGTGCTGGACCAGGAAGCACGCGACGGTCATGATCCTGGGCGACACCTGCACCCGGGCCTGCGCGTTCTGCAACGTCAAGACGGGCATGCCGCGCGCGGTCGATCCGCTCGAACCGCAGCACACGGCGGATGCCGCGGCGGAACTGGGGCTGGAGCATATCGTCATCACTTCGGTCGATCGCGACGACCTGCCGGACGGCGGTGCCTCGCAGTTCGTGAAGGTGATCGAGGCGTTGCGCCGTACGACGCCGAACACGACGATCGAGATCCTCACACCAGACTTCAGGAACAAGACGCAAGCCGCGGTGGAGTCGATCGTCATCGCTCGGCCCGACGTGTACAACCACAATCTCGAGACGGTGCCGCGCCTCTATCCGACGATCCGGCCGGGCGCTCGCTACTACGCATCGTTGCGCTTGCTGGATAGCGTGAAGCGGCACGACCCGTCGATCTTCACCAAGTCCGGCGTGATGATGGGGCTGGGGGAGCAACGGCTGGAGGTCCATCAGGTGATGGACGACATGCGGTCGGCAGACATCGATTTCCTGACAATGGGGCAATATCTGCAGCCGACGCCGCGCCATGCCAAGGTCGCCGACTTCGTGACGCCGCAAGCGTTCGACGCCTATGCCCAGATCGCGCGTGCCAAGGGTTTCTTGCTGGTCGCCTCGTCGCCGCTCACCCGATCAAGCTACCATGCCGGCGAGGACTTCGCCCGATTGCGCGCGGCGCGGACGGCCAAGCTGGCGCGCTGATGCCCGAGCATCGCGAGACGCGGAACCTGCCCTATTCGCCGGAGCAGATGTTCGACTTGGTCGCCGACGTGAGGCGCTATCCCGAGTTCCTGCCCTGGGTCACGGCGGCGCGCATCCGCTCGGACGATCCGGGAGCGATGGTCGCCGACATGGTCGTCGGCTTCAAGGGCCTGCGCGAGAGCTTCACCTCCAAGGTCGAGAAGCATCGGCCGGACCGCATCCACGTCGACTATGTCGATGGCCCGCTCAAGTTCCTGCGCAACGAGTGGCATTTCGTGGCGCGTGACGATGGCGGCTGCCGGATCGACTTCGTGGTGGCGTTCGCGTTCAAGAACCGGGTCTTCGAGGCGATCGCTGGCCAAGTGTTCGGCACCGCGCTGCGTCGGATGATCGGCGCGTTCGAGGATCGGGCGAAGGTGCTTTACGACGCGGGATCGGCACCCGGCGCGGGCATCAGCAGGTCGAGCGCGCACAGCGCCGCCTGAAGCCGGATGCCGCCGCGGCCAAGGTCGCCGAAATCGCGGCGATCGGCCATCACCTCCGCCGGATCGGCGCCGCGTTCGGCGCGCGCGAACACCACGGTGCCGACCGGCTTCTTGGCCGATCCGCCGCCGGGGCCTGCGACGCCGGTGATCGCCACCGCCACGTCCGCACCCGACCGGGCGAGCGCACCCTGCGCCATGCTCCAGGCGGTGGCGACCGAAACGGCGCCGAACGTGTCGAGCACGTCCTGGCTCACCTTGAGGAACGCCGCCTTCGCCTCGTTGGAGTAAGTGACGAACGCGCCCTCCACCACGTCCGACGAGCCGGGCACTTCCGTCAGCGCGGCCGCGACCAGCCCGCCGGTGCAGCTTTCGGCGGTGACGATCCGGCGCCCGGCGGCCCGGTTTGCCTCCACCACGCGCACGGCGGCGGCGACCAGCTGGGCCGGCAGGATGGTGTCGATCGGGGCGTCGGTCATCGCGGCTCCGGGCATAGCGGCAGGTCGGGCACGTCGATCGGCTTGCCGGGCGCCTTTTCCGACTTGAGATACTGCAGCGCCGTCACGACGACGCCCGCGGCGTTGCGGGGCGGCAGCGGAGCGAGCTCGGTCACGAACCGGTCGATCATCGCGCAATCGCCCGGGTTGATCCGTCCGACGAGCTGCGGGACCAGCAGGGTCACCAGAAGCGGCCTGGCATACTCCGATTGCAGCAACGTCTGGACCATCGGGTCGCTCAGCTTGACGATCGCCGTCTGTGCCTCTGGCCAGGCGCGCGTGGCGGCGGTGTCGAACCGGTCGATGAAGGCCCCGCGCGTCTGGCGGACGAGGCTCGCCGGCGGCAGCCGGTCGATGCAGATCGTACCGGTCTCGCGGATGATCTCGGGCATCGCCACGAGGACGATTGACTCCGCTTCGGGCGGGGTCAGGCAGGTCGGCACGGCCGAAGCGGGCGTGGCGGCGAGTGTCGCGAGCGCGACCAACGCCGATAGGGCCACACGAGGCATCATGCGGCGCCTGCGGAAAGGGGCAACTGAACGGTCGCGCATGCCTGCGCCGCGATGCCCTCACCGCGACCGGTGAAGCCCAGTCGCTCGGTCGTGGTCGCCTTGATGCTCACGCGGCTCTCGTCGAGGCCGAGCAACTGGGCGATCCGGGCGCGGATGACGGCGCGGTACGGGCCGATCTTGGGCTCCTCGCAGATCAGCGTCAGGTCGACGAAGGTGATCGCGCCGCCCTGCGCCTCGATGAGCTCGGCGGCGTGGCGCAGGAACCGGTCGGACGAGGCGCCCTTCCACTGCGGATCGCTGGGCGGAAAATGGGTGCCGATGTCGCCCGCCGCGATCGTCCCGAGCAGCGCGTCGGTGAGCGCGTGCAACCCGACATCGGCGTCCGAATGGCCGGACAGGCCACGATCGTGCGGGATCAGGACCCCGCCGAGCCACAGCTCTTCGCCCGCTTCGAGCCGATGGACGTCGAAGCCGATTGCGGAGCGTGTCTCCATGACTCGCGCCGATCGGGCGACGGCGGCGGCGAGGTCTTCCGGGTGGGTGATCTTCTCGAGCATCGTATCTCCGGCGACGATCGCCACCTCATGGCCTGAGTCGCGTACCATCTGCGCGTCGTCCGTCGCATCCTGACCAGCCGGCCACAAGCGGTGAGCGGCGACGATGACATCATAGACAAAGGCCTGTGGCGTCTGCACGCGGTACAGGCCGTCCCGATCGACGGTTTCGCCGAGTTGCCCGTCCCAGCGTACCAATGTGTCGGCAACGGGCAGGGCAGGGATCGCTCCCTGATAACGGTCCAGAACCGCGAGCAGCCGGTCGATGACTGCGGCCGGCAGGAACGGGCGCGCGGCATCGTGGATCAGCACCCGGGCCGGCGGATCGCCCGCCAGCGCGCGAAGGCCGTTCTCGACCGAGGCGCGGCGAGTCGTGCCTCCCGCGACGATCCGCACTTCACCTGGCGCAACGTCGCCGAGCGCCTGCCGCATCGCCTCCACCTGGTCGGCGCCGGTGACCACCACCACCTCGTTCACTGCCGGATGCGCCGCAAGCGCGCGGAAGGCGCGGGCAACGATCGGCTCGCCACCGACGGACAGGAACTGTTTCGGAACGGCACCGCCGATCCGGGCGCCGGTGCCGGCGGCCATCAGCAGCGCCACCGTATGGGGCGGGCTCATTGGCGGCGACCTAGACCAGAGCGGCGGCGACCGCCAGCCTTGCCCAGGAAGTGATAACCGCCTATTGCCCGTTTTTCAGGCACATCCATGCGCACCCTAGCTCCTCTCCAGATCGGGTCCGTCCGCATCGATACGCCCGTCGTGCTGGCGCCGATGACCGGCGTCACCGACCGGCCGTTCCGGACGCTCGTCCGCCGTTACGGCTCGGGCCTCAACGTCACCGAGATGATCGCCAGCCAGGCCGCGATCCGCGAGACGCGGCAGAGCCTGCAGAAATGGGCTTGGGACCCTGTCGAGGATCCCGTCTCGATGCAGCTCGTCGGTTGCACGCCGCACGAGATGGCGGAGGCGGCGAAGCTGTCGCAGGACCGGGGCGCCGCGATCGTCGACATCAACATGGGCTGCCCCGTCCGCAAGGTGACGAGCGGCGACGCGGGCTCGGCCCTGATGCGCGACCTGAAGCTCGCCGCCGCGATCGTGGACGCGACGGTGAAGGCGGTGTCCGTCCCTGTGACGCTGAAGATGCGGATGGGCTGGTGCCATGACAGCCTGAACGCGCCCGAACTCGCGCGCATCGCCGAGGATCTGGGCGTCAGGATGGTCACGGTCCACGGCCGCACCCGCAACCAGATGTACAAGGGCACCGCCGATTGGCGCTTCGTCGCGGACGTCAAGCAGGCGGTGTCGATCCCGGTGATCGTCAACGGCGACATCTGCTCGGCGGCCGACGCGGATGCGGCGCTCGACCAGTCGGGCGCGGACGGCGTGATGATCGGGCGTGGCGCCTATGGCAAGCCGTGGCTGCTCGCGCAGGTCATGCGCTGGCTGGAGACGGGTCGTGACGTGCCGGAGCCCGATCTCGACGAGCAATATCGCGTGATCGCCGAGCATTACGAGGCGATGCTCGACCATTACGGTATCCACACCGGCGTCGCGATGGCGCGCAAGCATATCGGCTGGTACACCCGCGGCCTGACCGGTTCTGCCGAGTTTCGCAACCGGGTGAACCAGGTTGGCGATCCCGCGGTGGTGCGCGCGATGTTGGCCGAATTCTACGCGCCATGGCGTCGGCGGGACGCAGCCTGACGCGGGCGGACGACAGGACGGCCCGTCCGCCTTCCGCTGCGGCGGCGTCGCCGCTCCAGGCCGACCTGTTCGCCGCGCTGCCCGTGCCGGTGCTACTGGTCGATCAGTCCGGCGGCATCCACCGCGTGAACGCCGCGGCCGAACAGCTTCTGAACCGATCGGACCGCAACCTTCGTGGGCGATGCCTCGCCACGTTGCTCCCCGACGTACCGGAGCGGCCAGAGGATTTCGCCGCATTCGACACCGTCGTCCGGACGCCGGACGGTCGAACCCTGCGCGTCGACGTCGCCGAAGCGACGTTGCCGGACCATCCGGGCTGGCGGCTCGTGACGCTGCACGCCGGCGGTACGCGCAGGCTGGACCGTGGGCCCGGATCGCGCGCGGCGGTCGGCGCGGCGGCGATGCTGGCGCACGAGATCCGCAATCCCCTGTCGGGCATCCGCGGCGCGGCGCAGTTGCTCGCCGCCGCCGAGCCGGCCGAAGACGAGCTGACCCGGCTCATCATCGACGAGGTGGACCGGATCGTCGGGCTGATCGACCGCATGGAGGACTTTACGGACACGCGCCCGCTGCCGCTGGCGGCGGAGAACATCTACCCGCTGATCGCCCATGTCATCCAGGTAGCGCGCGCCGGCTTCGCGGCAGGGGTCGCGATCGAGGAACGCTTCGACCCATCGCTGCCCGCCGCCTCCGCCAACCGCGACGCGCTGATCCAGGTTCTTCTGAACCTCATGAAGAACGCCGCCGAAGCTACGGAGGCGTTGACGGAGCGACGCATCGTGCTCGCGACCGCCTACCGCCATGGCGTCACCAGCGCCGCGCCCGGCTGCCGGCCGCAGCAGCTGCCGATCGAGATCGCGATACTAGACAACGGGCCCGGCGCGCCCGCCGACATCGCCGACCAGCTGTTCGCCCCATTCGTGTCCGGCCGGCCCGAGGGACGAGGCCTAGGCCTCGCGCTGGTCGACAAGCTGGTGCGCGACATGGGCGGGATCGTCCAATATGCGCGCGAGGGCAGCCCTGCGATGACGATGATGCGCGTCCTGTTGCCGAGGGCGACGTGACGGAGGCGCGGGCGTCTGGGCGCGTGCTGGTCCTCGACGACGACGGCGCGATCCGCACGGTGGTGCGCGAGGCGCTGCGCCGGGCCGGCCATCAGGTGACCGGCGTCGCGACCTTGCGCGAGCTCGACGCGGCGCTCGCCAGCAGCGAGCCCGACGTGCTGCTGACGGACGTCGTGCTGCCCGACGGCGATGGACTGGAGCGCGCGGCAGCGCTGGCGCTCAGCCATCCGCGTCTGCCGGTGATCGTCTTCTCGGCCCGCAACACGCTCGCGACCGCCGTGCGCGCGACGGAGGCCGGCGCGTTCGACTACCTGCCCAAGCCGTTCGATCTCGATGCGCTCATCCGATCGGTCGCCGCCGCGCTGGCGCGGGGTGGAGTGGCGGCGGCGGGCGACGTCGCGCCGGCGGAGGAGGGCCTGCCGCTGATCGGCCGCTCCCCGGCGATGCAGGACGTGTATCGCACGATCGCGCGGGTGGTCGCGACCGATCTGACCGTGCTCGTGTCGGGCGAGTCGGGCACGGGCAAGGAACTGGTCGCGCGCGCGATCCACGACCTGGGTCCGCGCGCGCCGGCACCGTTCGTGGCGCTCAACATGGCGGCGATCCCGCGCGAACTGATCGAAGCGGAGCTGTTCGGGCATGAGCGCGGCGCGTTCACCGGTGCGGGTCAGCGCGTGGCGGGGCGGTTCGAGCAGGCGGCGGGCGGCACGCTGTTCCTCGACGAGATCGGCGACATGCCGATGGACGCGCAGACCCGGCTGCTGCGGGTGCTCCAGTCGGGGGAGTTCACCTCCGTCGGCGGCGCACGGTCGCTGCGGGCCGACGTGCGCGTGCTGGCGGCGAGCAACCGCGACCTTGCGGGACAGGTCGCGACCGGCCAGTTCCGCGAGGACCTGTTCTATCGCCTCAACGTCGTGCCGATCGCGATGCCGCCGCTCCGCGAGCGGGCGGGCGACGTCGCATTGCTCGCGCGGCATTTCCTCGATCGCGCGGTCGAGCAGGGGCTGCCCCGCAAGACGCTCGATGCGGCGGCGGTGGCGGCACTCGACGCGCACGACTGGCCAGGCAATGTCCGCGAGCTGGAGAACCTGATGCGGCGGCTAGCGGTGCTGAGCCGGGATGAGCAGCTCGGCGCGCAGGACGTGATCGCGATGCTTGGCCGCCGCGAGCCCTCAGCGGATTCGCTGCCTACGGAAACGGCGGACACGGACATAGCGGCGGCAGTGCGAAGGCGCATCGATCGTCTCGCGCGTGAGCAGCCCCGCACATTAGACGACGGCACGCTGTACGAGCGGATCGTCGGCGAGGTGGAGCGCCCCCTGATCGAGGCCATGCTCGCACGGTTCAACGGCAACCAGCTCCGCGCCGCGCGCGCGCTCGGCATCAACCGCAACACGTTGCGCAAGCGGCTCGACACGCTCGGCATTGATGCGTCCTTTCGTCCGTCCGGCGGGCTGCAGCCATGACGCCAACTATGTGCTTTCACCGCAACACTAATGGTGTAGTATCGGCACGATGATCGCTGGCGCGCCGCCCGTTTCCGATCCCCGGCCGCCCCCGCGTCGTTTCACCGTCACGCCGCTCGTCGAGCTGGGCGTGCTGACGCTCGCGGCGGCGATCGCGATCACGAGCTATTTCGTCATCGCAGGCGAAGTTCGAGCCGAGCGCCTGATGTCGCAAGGACTCGTCGCGCTGCTGCTGGTCGCCAATCTGGTGCCGGGCGTCGCGCTGATCATCCTGCTTGGCCGTCGTATCGCGCGTCGGCGCGCGGCACGGTCGCCAGTCGGAGGCGAGGGGCAGCTGCACGTCCGGCTGGTGGCGCTGTTTTCGGTGATGGCGGCGGTGCCGATGCTGCTGGTTGCGATCGCGGCCTCGCTGCTGTTCCAGTACGGAATCGAGTTTTCTTCCTCCAGTCGCGCCCGTGCGATGGTTACGAACGCACGCGAACTGGTGCGCGAAACGTCGCAGCGCGAGATCGAGTCGGTCGTGGCGCAGGTAAACGCCATGAGCGGCGATGTCGCGGGCTACCTCAAGGCGGCGTCGGTAGAGAACGTCCAGTTGAAAAGGGCATTCGCACTCCAGACGTTCAAACGCGAACTGTCCGAAGCGATGATCATCACCGGTGACGGGCCGGACAAGCCCCTGCTCGTGCTCAATCCCTATGAGCGGTCGATGGACAACATCGTGTCTTCATCCATGCTCGCGCAATTCAGACATGGTGCCAAGGTGGTGATCGTGCAGAGCAGCGATCGCATCGGCGCCATCGTGCCGCTCGACTATGCAGGCGGCTCCTATCTCTATGCGGCACGGGTCTATGATCCGCAGCTTGCCGGCTTGCTTCGCCGCGGAGACGCGATACTTGCCGACTACCGCGCGTTGCAGTCTCGATCGCGCGCGCTCCAGCTCGAATTCAATGCCGCGCTGTTGCTTGTCTCTCTCCTCATCATCGGCGTCGCCGTGTGGATCGCGTTGACGGTTGCCGATCGCCTCGTGGCACCGGTCGGTGAACTCGTCGAGGCGGCGCGCCGGGTCGAGGGCGGCGATCTGACGGCGCGCGTCACGGCGCCCAAGGCACGGGACGAGGTCGGCACGCTCGCGGGGGCGTTCAACCAGATGACCGGCCGCCTGCAACAGCAGAACACGGCGCTAGTGACCGCCAACGATCAGATCGAGAGCCGGCGCGCGCTGATCGAGGCGGTGATGGGAGGCGTCTCCGCCGGCGTCGTCTCCGTCGCGCCGGACCGCACCGTCCGGATCATCAACCGGTCCGCCACGCAATTGCTTGATGTTGGCGAAGAAGGGGCTGTCGGTCGGCCGCTGGCCGAAGTATCGCCCGAGCTTGACCGGCTGCTCGATGGTGCGACGCGCGAGGCGGTGGTGCAGGTTCAAGCCGGCGCGGAGCTCCGGACGCTCGCCGTGCGGATCGCGCGCGCCGATGCCGGGCCGATCCTGACCTTCGACGACATGACGCAGCAGCTGCAGGATCAGCGCCGCGCCGCCTGGGCCGACGTCGCCCGCCGCATCGCGCACGAGATCAAGAACCCGCTGACCCCCATCCAGCTCGCGGCCGAACGCCTCCAGCGTCGCTATGGCCACACGGTCGAGGAGAGCGACACGACCTTCTCGCGCCTCACCGAGACGATCGTCCGCCAGGTGGGCGATCTGCGCCGCATGGTGGACGAGTTCTCGTCGTTCGCGCGGATGCCCAAGCCCGTGTTCCAGCTCGAGCCGCTGGTGGATGCCGCGCGGCAGACGATGTTCCTCCACGAGGTCGCGCATCCCGGCATCCGCTTCCGCCTGATCCACGACGATCCCGGCCCGTCGATGGTGTGCGATCGGCGGCAGATCGGCCAGGCCTTGACCAATCTCGTCAAGAATGCGGTCGAGGCGGTTGAGGCGACGGAGCGGGCGGACGGCACCATCACGATGACGATCGAGGAGACGACGGGCCGCGTCTCCGTCGAGATCGCTGACAATGGCGTCGGCCTGCCACCGGAGCGCGACCGCATCCTCGAACCCTATATGACCACGCGTGTCCGCGGCACCGGCCTCGGCCTCGCGATCGTCAAGAAGATCATCGAGGAACATGCGGGCACGATTGGCTTTTCCGATCGTCCAGGCGGAGGAACGATCGTGACGCTCGACTTCGACGCCAACATGCTTTCCGGCCTCGACACGGGCGCCGCCGACGCCCACGACATCCATCACGACGACGGCTCGGCACTCGCCGCGCTGACGCGAACCCGGACCTGAACCCATGGCGCTCGACATCCTCGTCGTCGACGACGAACTCGACATCCGCGAACTCGTCTCCGGTGTGCTGGAGGACGAGGGGTATGACACGCGTACCGCGGCGGACAGCGACGCGACGCTGGAAGCGATCGCTGAGCGGCGACCGAGCCTCGTCCTGCTCGACGTCTGGCTGCAAGGCTCGCGGCTCGACGGGCTGGAACTGCTCGACGAGATCAAGCGGCGCGATCCCTCGTTGCCGGTGCTCGTGATATCCGGCCATGGAAACCTAGATACGGCGGTTGCCGCCATCCGGCGTGGGGCCTCCGACTTCATCGAGAAGCCGTTCGAGGCTGAGCGGTTGCTGCTGCTGGTGGAGCGTGCGACCGAAACCGACCGGCTGCGGCAGGAGCTCGCCTCGCTTCGCGTGTCCGCTGGCCGCGACACCGACCTGACGGGCACGTCGGGCGCGATCAACGCGGTGCGCGCGACGCTGAAACGGGTCGCCTCCACCGGCAGCCGGGTGCTGGTGATGGGACCCGCCGGCGTCGGCAAGGAGGTGGCCGCGCGACTGCTCCACGGCTGGAGCCAACGCGCCAACGCGCCCTTCACCGTCGTCAGCGCAGCGCGGATGACGCCGGAGCGGGTGGAGGAGGAGCTGTTCGGATCGGAGGATGGCGGTGTAGCCCGGCCGGGTCTGCTGGAACAGGCGCATGGGGGCACGTTGTTCCTCGACGAGGTCGCGGACATGCCGGTCGCGACCCAGGCCCGGATCATGCGCGTACTGACGGAGCAGAGTTTCACGCGGGTCGGTGGAACGCGCGTGGTGAAAGTTGACGTGCGCGTCGTGTCCGCGACCTCGCGGGACCTGACCGCAGAGATCGCCGAGGGGCGGTTCCGCGAGGACTTGTACTACCGGCTCAACGTCGTGCCGGTCGCGGTGCCGGCCCTGGCGGACAGGCGCGAAGACATTCCGGCGCTCGTCGAGCACTACGTGGCCCATTATGCCGCCGAACGCCGGGTGCGTACGCCGGAGGTCGCGGCCGACGCCATGGTCGCGCTGCAGAGCTACGACTGGCCAGGCAACGTCCGCCAGCTCCGCAACGTGGTGGAGCGCACGATCATCCTGGCGCCCGGCGATCGGCTCGGCCGGATCGACCTCGATCTGCTTCCGGGCGACGTCCTGGGCACCGCGGCCGAGGGCGGCGGTCCGGCGACGGCGATCATGGGCTCACCGCTGCGCGAGGCGCGCGAGGCGTGGGAGCGCGACTATCTTCGCGTCCAGATCCGCCGGTTCTCGGGGAACATCAGCCGCACGGCGAGCTTCATCGGCATGGAGCGATCCGCGCTGCATCGCAAACTCAAGCTGCTCGGCATCAACGAGACGCGCGAGGACTGACGGGCGGTGGTCGTGATGACCTCCGCGCTGGATTTCACGAGCGCATGACACTATTTCCCATCCGCGGGCCCAAGCAGGGTCGCATCTGACGTCGGGACAACGACGCGACAGCGGGCAACAATCCGCCAACTCAAGGGCCCCGATGATGGCCGACAAGCAGACCTCTCTTCAGGACCTCTTCCTGAACGCGCTTCGCCGCAGCAAGACTCCGGTTACGATGTTCCTGGTCAAGGGCGTCAAGCTGCAGGGCATCGTCACCTGGTTCGACAATTTCTCGGTGCTGCTGCGCAGGGACGGCCAGTCCCAGCTGATCTACAAGCATGCGATCTCGACGATCATGCCGGCAGGCCAGATGGACACCGACGCGATCGTCGACTCCGCGGCGGAGGCGAACGCCAAGCATCGTGGCCTGCAGGAGATCTTCCTTGGCGCGGTCACCAAATCCGATGACAGCGTCACGATGTTCCTGGTCAACGGCGTCATGCTGCAGGGCTATGTCGCGGCCTATGACCTCTTCTGCATGCTTCTCCAGCGCGATGGGCTGTCGCAGCTCGTGTACAAGCATGCGGTGTCGACCATCCAGCCGGCACGGCCGTTGAGCCTGGCCGATGAGCAGAACGAGGCAGACGAGGCGTGACGTCCGCCCCAACCCAGGGCTTCGACCGCGACCGCGACGAGTTCACGCGCGGGGCGCGGGCCATCGTTGTGCTGCCCGACCAAGGTGGCGCGAACAGGGACAATGACGCGCGGCTTGCCGAGACCGCTGGTCTCGCTGAGGCGATCGGCGTGGAGGTGGTCGACCGAGTCGCGCTGCGCGTGCGCCAGCCGCGCGCGGCTACCTTGATCGGATCGGGTCAGGTCCAAGGTCTGGCGACCATCGTGCAACAGAATGAGGCAACGCTCGTCGTCGTGGATGCGGCGCTTTCCCCCATCCAGCAGCGCAATCTGGAGACGGGGGTGGGGGCCAAGGTCATCGACCGGACCGGCCTAATCCTCGAGATTTTTGGTGAGCGCGCAGCGACAGCCGAGGGCCGCTTGCAGGTCGAACTCGCGCATCTCGACTATCAGGCCGGTCGGCTCGTGCGCAGTTGGACCCATCTCGAGCGTCAGCGCGGCGGCTTCGGCTTCCTTGGCGGCCCGGGTGAGACGCAGATCGAGGCGGATCGGCGCCTGATCCGGGACCGGATGGCCAAGCTGCGCCGGGAACTGGATCAGGTGACACGGACGCGCGGGTTGCACCGCGACCGTCGGCAGCGGGCGCCATGGCCGGTGATCGCGCTCGTCGGCTATACCAATGCGGGCAAGTCGACGCTGTTCAACCGGCTGACCGGCGCCGATGTGATGGCCGAAGACCTGTTGTTCGCGACATTGGACCCGACGCTACGGCAGCTTTCGTTGCCCGGACTTGAAAAGGCGATCCTGTCGGACACCGTCGGCTTCGTTTCGGACCTGCCGACGCAATTGGTCGCGGCGTTCAAGGCGACGCTGGAGGAGGTCGTGTCGGCCGACCTGCTCGTCCATGTGCGCGACGTCGCCCATCCCGACAGTGAGGCGCAGCGAACCGATGTGGAGGCGGTGCTGGCGGAGATCGGCGTGTCGGAAACGACGCTGCGGATGGAGGCATGGAACAAGCTGGACCTGCTCGAGCCCGATCGTCACGACGCGCTGGTCGCGGAGGCGGGGCGGCGCGACGACGTCGTCGCGCTTTCGGCCCTGACGGGGGAAGGGGTCAACGTGCTCATGGAGGCGGTCGCCCTACGCTTGACGAGCGCGCATCGCCAGTACCGGATCACGCTGGCGGCAGGCGACGGGGCGGGGGCCGCATGGCTGCATGCCCATGGCGAGGTGCTGGGACAGGAGGCCACGGACGATCGGGTCGCATACGACGTCCGCCTTGCGAAGCGGGATCACGAACGGTTTCTTCAGCGAGGCGATCCGGAACGCGTCCTAAACCGCTGACTTTGCTGGGATGGGATCGCTGCCCAAGAACCGTTTTGCCTCGGCCCACAATTGCTCTTTAGCATCGAGCGAAAGACTCGCGAACGCGTCGCCGCTTCGGTCCTCCATCACACGGAAACGGGTCTCGAACTTGGCGCTGGCCTGTCGCAGCGCCGCCTCGGGGTCGACGCCCAGGTGACGCGCCCAGTTGACGACGGAAAACAAGACGTCGCCGACTTCTTCCACCAGCGTCTCCGGGGTCGCGTCGGCTACCTCCGCCAGTTCCTCGTCGATCTTCGCGCGTGGCCCGCTCGCATCGGGCCAATCGAAGCCAGTCCGCGCGGCGCGCCTCTGCAGCTTTTCCGCGCGTGTAAGGGCGGGCAGGCCGAGCGCCACGCCGGCGAGCGCGCTGCCATCGGGCCTGGTCGAGCGCTCGCTTGCCTTTATCGCTTCCCAGAAACCCGGCGCCGCGTCCGTGGTCGTTCCGAAGATGTGCGGATGACGTCGTTCCAGCTTGTCGCTGATCGCGTCCACGACGTCCGGGAAGGCGAACAAGCCAGCTTCCTCGGCGATGCGGCTATGGAAGACGACCTGGAGCAGGAGGTCGCCGAGTTCGTCCTTCAGGTCGCCAATGTCGCCGCGCTCGATCGCATCGGCGACCTCATAAGCCTCTTCGATCGTGTAGGGCGCGATGGAGGCGAAGTCCTGCGCACGGTCCCATTCGCACCCGTGTTGCGGATCGCGGAGGCGGGCCATGATCGTTAGGAGGCGCTCAACCATCATTACCGACTCCTGCGCAGTGATCCGATAATATATATTATGTAAACTTCGGATCGGGATGATGCGGTTGCAGGATCAGTGTGGATCCCTCCACCCGCCACGATTTCAGCCGCGACAGGAAGTTCATCCCCAGGACGTCGGTATCGCCGAACGCCGGCGACACGACGACGGCGAGGTCGTTCGCGCGGATATCGCCGAGCCGCAGCCGCGTCACGGTCGATGTCTGGGCAGCGATCGTGCCGTTCGCGGTGCGGATCAGCATCGGAAAACTCGGCCGTCTGACATCGAGGCCGGCCGCATCGGCGGTCCCCGTCGACAGCGCGGTGACGGTCGCGCCACTGTCGATCAGCAGCCGACGCGGTACGCCATCGAGCGTGACCTTGGCCCAGAAATGCCCGTCCGGGCTCATCCGGATGCGCACTTCCTTGCCAACGACGCTTTGATCCTCGAGGTGAAGAACCTTGGCGATCCGGCTGAGATACGGGTCAAACCGCTCGCGTTGCGCAAATAGAACCGCACCCAAGCCGAAGATCAGTGCCCAGGACGCGAGCGAGACCAACACGCGGACCAGCGGAACACGGCGCGCGATCAGCGCCGAGATCGGCAGGACGACAAGCAACGCGTAGATGAGAATATCGGTATGGGTGTTGCCGGTCAGCACGTGATTTCGAGTCCATCGAAGCCCGGCACGACCCCGATCGGAAGCGATGCCGCAAGCGACGCGTAGTCCATGGACTGGTCCATATGTACGAGCGCTGACCGGCGTGGGCGCAGTTCCTCGATCCAGCCGAGCACCGCATCGAGCGTCGGATGCGACGGGTGCGGCCGGCGGCGCAGCGCATCCACGACCCATATGTCGAGGCCGGTGTAGTTCATGCGCATCGCCGGCGTGAGGTCGTGGAAGTCGGTGGCGTAGCCGATCGCGACGCCATCCGCCTCGAACCTCAGGCCCGCCGAAGTGATGCGGCCGTGCGGCTGGTCGACGGCCGCGACGTCGATCCGCCCGATGCGCAACCGGTCCGGCAGTTCGCTGATCGCCACGACCGGCGGATAGCCCGTGAGGCCCCGGAAGACATACCCGAAGCGCTCCGTGACGACGTCCATCGTGCCGCGTCGGGCGTAGCCGGCGACCGGACGACCAAGCGCGTGGAAGACCTGGCGCAGATCGTCGATGCCATGGACGTGGTCGGCGTGATCGTGCGTCCAGATCACCGCGTCCACCGTCGCGAGATCGGCGGCGAGCAACTGTTCGCGCAGGTCGGGCGAGGTGTCGACCAGGATGCGCGTTCCCTCGTGCTCGACAACGATGGAAGCGCGGGTACGGCGGTTGCGCGGCTCGGACGGGTCGCAGTCGCCCCAGTCGTTGCCGATCCGCGGGACGCCCGACGAGGTGCCGGAACCGAGGATGCGGATCTTCACGCGAGTCCGGCCCCTGCCCGGGTCTTGGCGAATAACGAGTGGAAATTGCGCGCAGTCGTCTCCGCCAGCATCGCCGGATCCTCGCCACGCAGCCTGGCCAGGAACGCAACGGTATCGGCGACATAGGCCGGCTCACCCGGCCTGCCCCGGTTCGGCACCGGCGCAAGGAACGGCGCATCCGTCTCCACCAGTAGCCGATCGAGCGGCAGCCGTGCCGCCGTCACCTGCAGGTCCGTCGCGTTCTTGAAGGTCACGATGCCAGAAATGGATATATAAAGTCCTAACGCCAACGCGTTGTCGGCGAAAGCTCCACTGGCCGTGAAGCAGTGGATCACGCCCTGATAGGCGCCCATCTCCATCTCGTCGGCCATGATCGAGGCGGTGTCGTCCTCCGCGTCGCGGGTGTGGACGACGATCGGCAGGCCGGTCTTGCGCGCCGCGGCAATGTGCGCCCTGAAGCTACCGCGCTGGCGCTCCCGGCCTGAATGGTCATAGTGATAATCGAGCCCGCTCTCGCCGATCCCGACGACGCGCGGGTGAGCGGCGCGCGCGACCAGCCGTTCGGTGCCGACGTCGGGATGCTCGTCCGCCTCATGCGGGTGGATGCCGACCGTCGCCCACACATCCGGCTCGCGCTCGGCGGTGGCGATCACGGCGTCCCACTCGCGCTCATGGGTCGCGATGTTGAGCATGGCGGTCACGCCGCGCGCGCGCGCGTTGGCCAGCACCTCGGCCTGCCGCTCGAACACGCCCTCATAGTTCAGGTGGCAATGGCTGTCGGCGAGCATCAAGCGGCCTCCGCCGGCAGTTCGAGACGAGGAAAGACCGGGCTTGGTGGCGCGAGCCGGAAGCCGCTGTCCACCAGCGCGTCGTACCAGCCATCGTCATCGATCGCCGCGTGATCGCGCGCCGTCGCGCCGATCTGGTCCAGAACGCGCGCCGCGGCATCAGGCACGACCGGCAGGATGGTGATCGCCAGCATCCGGATCGCCCGCACCAGCGTGCGCAGCACCGCGTGCATCCGCTCGGGATCGGTCTTGCGCAGCGCCCAGGGCGCGGCGGTGTCGATATACTGGTTGCACGCGACGACGCCCCGCAGCCACATCTCGATCCCCTGGCTCAGCGCCAGATCACCGAACGCCGTCTTAAATCCTGCGCAGGCGACCGTCACCTCCTCGATCAGCGCGCCGTCGATCGCGTCCGCGCTCCCCCTGCCCGGCAGCTCGCCGCCGAGGTTCTTGGCGATGAACGACAGCGTGCGCTGCGCCAGATTGCCGAACGCGTTGGAGAGCTCCGCATTGGCGCGCGTGACGATCGCGTCGGGCGACCAGCTGCCGTCCTGACCGAAGCTCACCTCGCGCAGCAGGAAATAGCGGAGCGGATCGACGCCATATGCATCCGCCAGTTCGACCGGGTCAACGACGTTGCCGAGTGACTTGCTCATCTTCTCGCCGCGATGAAGCAGGAAGCCGTGTCCGAACACCGACTTGGGCAGCGGCAAGCCGGCCGAGAGCAGGAACGCAGGCCAATAGACCGCGTGGAAGCGGACGATGTCCTTGCCGATCAGGTGCAGGTCCGCGGGCCACCAGCGGCGGTACTCGTCCTGCTGCCCCGGATAGCCCGCGCCGGTCAGGTAATTGGTCAACGCGTCCACCCAGACGTACATGACATGCCCCGGACTGCCCGGCACCGGAACCCCCCAGTCGAAGCTGGTGCGCGACACCGACAGGTCCGTCAGCCCCCCCTCGACGAAGCGCATCACCTCGTTCCGCCGCGCGTCGGGGCGGATGAAGTCGGGCTCGGCGGCATAGAGGTCGAGCAGCGGTTGCTGATACTTCGACAGGCGGAAGAACCACGTTTCCTCGGCAGTCCAGTCGACGGGCGTACCCTGCGGCGACAGCTTTTCGCCCCCTTCCCCCGCGACGAGTTCGTCCTCCGCGTAGAACGCCTCGTCCCGGACCGAGTACCAGCCCTCGTACCGGTCGAGATACAGATCGCCCGCCGCCTCCATCGCGCGCCAGATCGCCTGGCTGGCGGCATGGTGTTCGGGCTCACTGGTGCGGATGAAGCGATTGTAGGAGATGTTCAGTCGATCATCCATCGCCCGGAAGAGCGCGGACATCTCGTCGGCGAGCTGGCCGGTCGGGATGCCCTGCGCGCGAGCGGCCTGCGTCATCTTGAGGCCGTGCTCGTCGGTCCCGGTCTGGAACCGCACGTCGCGCCCCGCCTGCCGCTGGAAACGCGCGATCGCGTCGGCGGCGATCGCCTCATACGCATGGCCGATATGAGGGCGGCCGTTGGGATAGCTGATCGCGGTCGTGATATAGAAGGGTTCGGCCATCGCGCAGCCCTAGACCAGCGCGCCCGGCCTCGCCAGCCGCGCGACCAGCCCGGCGAGCTCGAACACCGTGGGTTCGGCGACCATCGACAGCGGCCGCGCCGCGGAGGCGACCGTCCGCGCCGCCTCATACGCGTCGAGCGCGCCGCGCAGCGCCGGACCGGTGCGAGCGCGGGCGGCCTCGGCGATGAACGCCGGTGCGCGGTCAAGGAACGCCTCGTACCGCGGCTCCGCCCCACGTCCGCCGAGCTCGCGCGCGAGCTTCAGCCGAGCGGCGTTGGACGGGTCGCCATCCGCCGCGATACCCGCCAGCGAAGCGTCGAGGGCGGCAAGATCCAGCCCCGCATAGCCGAGCGCCCGCCCCGGCGACCCCTCGCCTGCCCGCACCAGCGAGGTGATCTCAGTCGTGCTCGCGTCGGGCAGCGCGTCCGTCAGCACGCCGGCCAGCACCGCCTCGTCAAGCGGATCGAACCGCAGCAGCCGGCATCGCGAGCGGATCGTCGGCAGCAGCCGACCCGGCTGATGGCTGACCAGCAGGAAGATCGTGCCCTGCGGCGGCTCCTCCAGCCCCTTCAGCAGCGCGTTGGCGCCTTCCTTGGCGAGGTCGTCGATCGCGTCGATCACCACCACCCGGCGCGGCGAGAGCGAGGGCGTTGTCGCGAACATCGGCAGCAGCGAGCGGACCTGATCGACGGTGATCGTGCGCGCCAGATCGGTGTCAGCCGATGGTCGCTCGCCGCCGCCCTTGTCCGGTTTGGGGAGCCGCGCGAGCATGCGCAGATCCGGGTGCGATCCTGCCTCCACCAGTGATCGCGTATGTCCGGGCGGCACGTCGAGCCCCGGCGGCAGCATCTCGCCCGCTCCCTCGGCCAGCAGCCGCAGCGCAACAGCCCTCGCGAACGTCGCCTTGCCGATCCCGCGCGGGCCGGCGAGGAGCCAGGCATGGTGCAGCGCGCCGCTCGCCATCGCCGCCTGGAACGCGGCACGGGGCCGCTGCTGTCCGGCGGGATCGGTCATGGCAGCCAGTCCGAGAGTTCGACGAGAAGTCGTTCCGTCACCGCGTCCGCGGACCCGCTCGCGTCGATGCGCCGCACTCGGCCGGGTTCGTGTTCGGCGATCGTCCGGAACCCCTGGACGACCCGCCCGTGGAAACCGGCGTCCTGCTGCGCGAACCGGTCTGCCGCGACGCCATCACGCCGCAGCGCGCGCTCGTGGCCGTGGTCCGCCGGCACGTCGAGGAATAACGTGCGGTCGGGCAGCAGTCCTTGCGATCCGAACCCGTGCAGCGCCAGGATCGCATCGTCGGCCACGCCCTCCGCTGCGCCCTGATAGGCGCGGGTGGAGTCGAGGAACCGGTCGCAGATCACCCACTGCCCGCGGTCGAGCGCCGGACGGATCAGCCGGTCGACATGATCGGCGCGCGCTGCGGCGAACAGCAAGGCCTCCGCGCGGGCGCCCCACCGGTCGATGCCACCTTGCAGTAGCAGCCCGCGGATCGCCTCCGCGCCCGCGCTGCCCCCGGGCTCGCGCGTCACCACCGCCTTGATCCCACGATGGCCCAGCGCGTCGGCGAGCGCGCGCGCCTGCGTCGACTTGCCGGCCCCCTCCCCGCCTTCCAGACTGATGAAGCGGGCCGTCACTGGCGCAGCCTCACCCCCCGAACAGTGACGTCATGCCCGCCCAGGCGCGCCCAAAGAAGCCCGCCGCCGCCACGTCCCGTTCGGCGACGAGCGGCAGCGTCTGCTCCGGCAGGCCGGGCGAGTCGATCACCAGATCGGCGACATGCTGCCCGGCCGCGATCGGCGCCTTGATCGGGCCGTCGTAGACGATCTTGGACTGCATCACCGGCACCGCGCCGGCGGGCAGCGTCACCTTCAGGTCCTGCGCCGCCGTCAGCCCGACATGGTTGCTGCCGCCGAGCTGCACCGCGGCATCGTCGACGTGACGTCCCTTCGCGACCAGCGTCTTCTGCTGCCACGCCCGAAAGCCCCAGTTCATGAACTTGACCGATTCGTCGATCCGCTGGTTGAAGCCGCTGAGGCCCGCCAGCACCATCACCAATCGTCGCCCGTTCTGCTCGGCCGAGCCGGTGAAGCCGAAGCCGGCCTCCTCGGTATGCCCGGTCTTGAGGCCGTCGGCGCCCGCCACACGGCCGAGCAGCGGATCGCGATTGTCCTGCTTGATCGCCGCGCCGCCCATCGTCTTGCCCCAGGTGAAATCGGGCCGCGAGTAGAATTGCTTGTAGAGCTTGGGGTATTGCTGGATCGTCGCGGTCGCGAGCTTGGCCAGATCGCGCGCGGTGACATAGGTGACGCCGGCGTCGGGCCAGCCGTTGGACGTGCCGAAGTTGCTTCCCGTCATGCCCAGCCGATCGCGCGCGGCGTTCATCTGCGTGACGAACGCAGGCTCTGTGCCCGAGATGCCTTCCGCCAGCACGACGCACGCGTCATTCCCCGACAAGGTGATGATCCCGTACAACAGATTGGCGACGCTCACCTTCTCGCCGGGCGACAGGAACATCGTCGAACCTGCGGCAGGACCATGCCATTGCTTCCACGTCTCCGGTCGCACGTCGATCATCTGATCGAGCTTCAATTGCCCTGACTGGACCAGCGAGAAAGCGACATAAACGGTCATCATCTTGGCGAGCGACGCCGGCGGCATCCGCTTGTCCGCATCCTTGGCGTACAGCACCGCGCCAGACGACAGGTCTTCCATGAAGGCGATCGGCGCGGGGGTGTCGAACGCCGGCGCGGCGGCCTGGCTCGGGATCGCGAGCAGCGCGGCGGCGACGGTAGGGAAGGTCAGCAGGCGAGACAGGTTGGTCATGGCGGGCACCCGTGGCGGATCAGGAGGAGAAATCAATGGGCGTCGACGACGGCGGCGTCGCCATAGCCACGCGCGACGGCGACGTCACGCGCGCGCGCCGCCTCCGTGGCGGAGGCGAAGGGGCCGAGTCGGACGCGATAGAAGCGACCGACCGGATCGACGGTGCCGCCGAGCGCCGCCGCCAAAGCTCGGGCACGCGGCTCGCTGGAAAAGGCGGCGACCTGAACCATCGTCGGGCCGTCCCGAAGCCGCTCGCGGCTCGCGCGCGGGAGCAGTCGCTGACCGACAGCCGAAGCGGGGTCGGAGACCAGCCGGACGCGGACGCGCGCGAGCGGCCGCCGATCGGTCCCCAACGCCTGCGCCGCACCGCGCGACAGGTCGATCAGCCGGGATCGATCGTGCGGCCCACGATCGTCGACGAGCACGAGCACCCGGCGTCCGGTCGCAAGATCGGTCACCTCCGCGGTCGAGCCGAGCGGAAGGGTCCGATGCGCGGCCGTCATGCCCGCGGGATCGAACGGCTGGCCCGATGCGGTGAGATGGCCGGCGGCCTCTTCCCCGTACCAGGTCGCATAGCCGGTCTCGTCATAGCGCCCGGCGGACGGTACGGCCGGGCGTGACCCGCCCGCGCATCCGGCCAGCACCGCCGTTGCCGCGATCACGCTAACGGCCGACCGCATCGGCCAGCAGCCCCACCGACAGCGCGTAGAAGTTGGAGCAGTTATAATCGAGGATGACGCGGTAGTTGCCGGTCAGCAGATACGCCGATTGGCCTGGTCCGTCGGGCTCGAACAGCGTTGCCAGCGTGCGGTCCGCCGGCCAGCCGGCGGTGGTCTGCGGCGCGATGCCGAGCGCGCGCCACTCCGCCATCGTCCGCCAGCCGCTGTGCCGCGCAAACACCCGCGGGCAGCGCGGCGAGACGAGGCGGTTGGCCACCTGACTCTCGTCGAAACCGGCCGGCACGGTAACGGCGAAGCCCCACGGTTGCCCTCGCCGCCAGCCGGCGTCGCGGAAATAATTGGCGATCGAGGCGAGCGTGTCCGCGGGGCTGGTCCAGATGTCCGCGCGCCCATCCCCGTCGCCATCGCGGGCGACGCGCAGGTAGATCGACGGCAGGAACTGCGGATTGCCGGTCGCGCCCGCCCAGCTTCCCTTCAGTTGCTCGCGCGGCACGCCGAGGTCGACCATCTTGAGCGCCGCCAGGAACTCGCCCGTGAACAGCTCGCGACGGCGACCGTCATAGGCAAGGCTCGACAGGCTGCGCAGCAGGTCGAAACTGCCGGTGTAGGCGCCGTAATTGGTCTCGTTTCCCCAGATCGACACCATGATCGACTCCGGCACCCCCGTTTCCGCCTCGATCCGGGCGAGACGCGCGCGCTGCGCCTGGTAGGTCGCCCGGCCGCGCGCGATCCGAGCGGCATCGACGTGCGCGCGGTAATAAGGCGCGAACTTAGGCGGCGGGGCATTGCTGTCATTGCCCGGCTGAGCGCGGTCGAGATCGACGACGCGGGGATTGAAGCTGAGCGTCGGCAACACCGCGTCCAGCGTCGAAGCACGGATGCCCATCGCCGCCGCCCGCGGCCGCAACCCGTCCAGAAACGCGGCGAACCCGGCGTCGCTCGCCTGCGCCACGGCGGGCGACCCCGCGAGCGGCAAGCAAGCGCCGCCGACCGCCGCGACCGCCGCCAACCCCCACCGTATCCAGCCCGACCCCATCATCGCCCGACTGTGGCACAGCAGCGACTCCGCCGAAACAGCCATCACGTCGCGCCATCGCATTCCACCGCTTGCGAACGACGCCGCATCGCGTCAGTACACCCGGGCCGGAGGGATGGCCGAGTGGTTTAAGGCAGCGGTCTTGAAAACCGCCGTGGGTTCACGCTCACCGTGGGTTCGAATCCCACTCCCTCCGCCACGTGTTCGGATCAGAGTGTTTCAGAAGAGCTCATTTTTCGGCATTTTGCACGAGTTGCCGACTTAACGTTTGTCTCACGGGCGCTCATAGACGCTCTATGCATAACGAAGCATCAGGGGGCACATCCGGGACACCGGTTTGCTCAAGTGGGGGCACCGTTTGCTGACCGATGTGGCATGCCGGAAAGCCAAGGCAGCGGACAAGCCCTACAAGCTCGGCGATGCGCAGGGCCTCTACCTGTACGTCATGCCGACGGGATCTCGATCCTGGCGCTGGAAATACCGATTCGCGGGCAAGGAGAAGCGGCTGGTGTTCGGCCGCTACCCGGAGATGACGCTCACGGAAGCGCGAGATGCGCGGACCGAGGCCGCGCGACTGCTCCGATCGGGCGTGGATCCCTCGATCGATCGACGTCAGCGTACCGCGGCGCAGGCGGCGAGGTCGGGCGCGACGTTCGAGCTCGTCGCGCGAGAGTGGCACGAAAGCCAGGGGCGCGTTTGGTCACCACGCTACTCGGCGCTGGTGCTCCGGAGCCTGGAGCAGGACGTGCTGCCTCGGATCGGGAAGCTGCCGATCGCGGAGATCACGACGCCGATGGTCTTGGAGGTTCTGCGCCCGATCGAGGCCCGCGGCGCCGGAGAGACTGCGCACCGGGTGCGGCAGCGGATCTCGGGCGTCTTCGCGCGCGCGATCGCGAGCGGTATAACGCAGGCCGATCCCTCGGCGATCGCCGTGAAGGCTCTGGCGGCGGTGTCGAAGGGCAAGTTTCCGGCGGTCCGGACGATCGAGGCCGCGCGCGACGTTTTGCAGAGGACGGAGGCGCAGCGGCAGCATCCGACCTCCCGCCTCGCTTCTCGCCTGCTGGCGCTGACCGCTGTCCGCTCGGGCGTGCTGCGATTGGCGACGCCGGCGGAGTTCGAGGACCTGGACGGGTCCAAACCCCAGTGGCGGATCCCGGCTTCGAAGATGAAGCTCGTGCGGGAGAGGAAGAACGACCCCTCGTTCGAGTTCATCGTGCCCTTGTCGGATCAGGCTGTCGACGTCGTGAAGGTGGCGCTGGAGTTCGTGGGCAAGAAGGCACCGCTGATCTTCCCCAGTCCGCGGGACATCTTAGTGCCGATCAGCGACAGCACGCTGAGCAAATCCTATCGCGAGGCGGGCTTCGCGGGCGTTCACGTCCCGCATGGCTGGCGGTCGGCGTTCTCGACGGTGATGAACGAGATCGCGGCCGAGGAGAACCGGGTCGGCGATCGCGCGATCGTCGACCTGATGCTGGCGCACGTACCCGCCGGCGTGGAGGCGGCGTACAATCGTGCCGCCTACATGCCCCGCCGGCGCGAGCTGGCGCAGGAATGGGCAGATCTGCTGATGCACGGGCAGCCACCCGCGTCGGCCTTGCTCACCGGTCCTCGGAGCAGCTGAACGGGGTCGGACGATGAGCGCCGCCTCGATCGGTGCCGTGCTCGGCCGGCGGAAAAGCCGCACCAACCCCGACTTCCCGACGGATCCGGTACGATCCCACAGCTGGGACGTGAACGATCCGCGCGCGCAACCCGGGCGCCGGATCGGCGATGGCTCGGCTGGCTTCGGCTGGGCGTTCACCGAGGCGCTGAGAAACCGCGCTCAGGCGCTGTACCAGGAGCATTACACGACGGACTATGATGGCGTGCATCCGATGCAGCGGACCTATGTGGACGTCCTGGAGGCGACGCTGGCGTTCCTGACCCACGCGACGGGAGAGCTGAACGTCGCATACACCGCGATCGCCGAGCGCGCCGTGGTCAGCGTCAGCGTCGCCAAGCGCGCGATCGCCGCGCTCGAGCACTGGGGCTTCCTCGGTCACGTGCGGCGAAGCGTGAAGGTAGAGGGCGCCGAGCGCATGGCCGCGCCACAGCGCAAGCAGGCGCCGAACGCCTATTTCTTCGACTGCCGCCGCCGGATGAGCGCGAAGCTCTGGGGAGCGTTCTGGAGCCGGGTGATCTTCAACCTGAAGAAGCTCGGCAACGGCGCGGCTCGGCGCGCGGCGGCGCTGAACCACGCCTTCAACGAAGTCGCCAAGCAAGCGCCACGCGCCAAGGGCGAGCTGGCCGAGATCTTCGCCCGCATGGAACGGGCGCGTTTCACCGACGACCCCGCTCCTCCCGGACCGAGCGCGAGTCCGCCATCTACCCACTACCCGGAGCTACAGGCTTAGATGATGAGGAATGGGGCCGCTTAGGCGGCCCCATGCGCAGTCTGTTTGGTCCCCCTCCAGTCCCTAACCACCACCGGTAGTCCTAATACGACTGTCGGACGTGGGCGGCTGCGCCGCCCCGGGCTGCCGAGGGGGGACGAGCACGGACCGTGCCACGCCGATCGCGGGCGTAGCGCCTGGTGCGGGCGTGCGCTGAACGGGTTGCGTTCAGGCGGTGTGTGATCCCACGGGCCCAGGCGCGATCAGCGCCCCCCAATCCTCCAGGATCTCGCGGCGCAGGTCGAGGTGATCGGCGCGGTTGTACGCCCGCTCGACCTTGCTCATCCCCGACGGCTTGTGGCCGAGCGTCATGTCGATCGCGGCGCGATCCTCGCGCCGGCGCAGGTTCATGACGGTGCTGAAGCTGGCGCGCCACCCGTGCGGCACGTGGCGGCCGGCGTAGGGCGTGCGGGCGTAAAGGGCGCCGATCGCGCCCTCCCCGATCGCGCCGCCGCGCCGGCCAGGGAAAACCAGCGCGTCGGCCGCGGGTGCGCCGCCGGCGATCGCGCGCGCGGCGCGCAGCACACCGGCCGCCGCGGTCGACAGCGGGACAACGTGATCGTTCGCCGCGTCACCCTTCTCGGCGACCCCGAGCTTCATGTTAGCCGCCGGCACGCGCCATAGCGGCTCGCAGCCGTTGAGGTCTTCGGCCTCGCCCCACCGCATCGCGCGCAGCGTGCCCATGCGAACGGCCGTCAGCGGCAGGAAGCGCGCGGCCAGCCGCAGGATCGGCGCCGAATCCAGCGCTGCCACCGTGTCGACTAGGCCGCGCAGCTCGTCGACGTCGACGAGCGCTGGCTGGCGGCCGCCGGCGACGCCCTTCGTCAGCGCTTCGCCGACGTCGGCGGGATTGGCCGCGGTCGTCCAGCCCTTGGCGCGGGCGTAGGAGTAGACCTTGCCGATGCGCTGGCGGAGCCGGCGCGCGGTCTCGATCGCGCCGCGCGCCTCCACTGCCTCCAACAGCGACAAGACGGCGGGTTGGTCGACGGCGTCGAGCGGGTGCGTGCCGATTTCCGGGAAAACGTCGCGCACCAGGCTGTCCAGCACGTTGGCCGCGTGTACCGGCGACCAGGCGCCCGCATGGTGCGAGTGCCAGTCGCGGGCTGCGATCTCGAAATTACCGGATTTCGAAATCTCGCACGTCCGGTCGCGAGGATCCTCGCCGCGGGCGAGCTGGGCGCGTGCCTGGTCGCGCCATGCGCGCGCCTGGTCGAGCGTCACCTCCGGCCACTGGCCGATCGTTAGGGTCTGCTCGCGACCGCCAGCGTCGCGGAACCGCATGCGGAAGCTCTTGCATCCGAGCGGAGTGACGTGGAGCACTAGGCCCTGCCCATCCGAGATCTTGTAGGCAGCCGGTTTCGGCCGCGCGCCGCGGACGGCTGCGTTGGTTAGCATCGGGACCTCTACATTGTAGTTGTAACGATTATCGGTTCCGCGCATCGCGCCGCCCATCGACCTAGGCTGGTCGAGGGAAGCGAGGCGTCATGATCAAGATTTTCACGATAGGTTATGAGGGGGCTTCACTGGCCGACTTCGTCGTTACGCTGACGTCTGTGGGCGTCGAAATCGTTGTGGACGTCCGCGACCTGCCTCAATCGCGGCGCCCGGGCTTTTCCAAAAAGCCACTCACGTTGGCCCTCGCGGAAGCGAATATCGCGTACCAGCACATGAAACAGCTCGGGGATCCGAAGCCGGGCCGAGATGCGGCTCGAGCCGGGCAGATGGATACATTCAGATCGATTTTCACGGCGCATATGGAACGGCCCGCGTCCCTCGAGCAGCTCCGGGAACTAGCTGCGTTGGTAGAGACGAAGTCCGCCGTCCTGCTTTGCTACGAGCGGAACCCGTGCGACTGTCACCGGAAGCTATTGTGCGATGGCCTTCATAAGCTAGGCTCCTTCCAAGTAGAGCATCTTGGCGTCAGGCCGCGAGCTCGCGGGGAGCGTATCGATGTCGTTGGAACCATCAGGCACGCTGGAGCACGTTGAGGACGAAGCCTTCGTCGTTGTGAAGGCGGCGCCTCGTGCAAGTCAGACACACGGCGTCACAGTCTGCTGCGCCGCGATAGACAGGAACGGCAAATGGGTTCGGCTGTACCCGGTCTCATTTCAGACGCTTGAGGAAAAACAGAAGTTCGCAAGGTGGGATCGACTTCGCTACCGATGGCGGAAGCCTCGTGTAACGGCCGACCGCCGAAGCGAGTCCCGTCGCGTCGATGCTCAATCCATCAGGATTGAGGGATCATTGCCGGAAAGACAGCGACACCCACTGATCAACCGCACCGCCGTGACGAGCTTGCAAGCAGAGGGCGCGGAGGGCCGGAGCCTAGCCCGACTGCGGGCTGAAATCCTCGACTTTCGTGTCGAGCGTAGGTCTGCAAGCGAGATCGCAAAGGAGCAGGCTGATAGGGCAAAGATACGCGCCCAAGTCGATATGTTTTCTACCGCGGACACAGTAGCAGCAGACGCGATACCGTTTGTCTTTAAGTATAAGTATCGGGACGATGACGGTGAGCACATCGGGACCTGTCAAGACTGGGAGACAGAAGCCACGTTTCTGCGTCGTAGGCGCGATCTCGGTTCCGAGAGGGCAGCATTGGACTGGATGCAGGAACGGTTTGGGGTCGAGTGGCCTGCCAAAGGGATCGTCCTCGCGATGGGGACGCACCGCTGGCATCCAGGCCAGTGGCTGATCAATGGAATTGTCCGGGTAGACGCAGATCCTCAAACCGACCTGTTTTGAGCTTCGTGGCGGGCACCTCCTCCGCCCCGGTCTCGAAAGTTGCCGAAAACTGATGTCGGGCTGCGCCAGATCGAACGAGATACCCGCTCTCGCGTCTGCGATGCCCGCGCGACTATGCTCGCAAGCGGACCAGCAGCTTCATTTCACGATGCTTTGGCCGCCGGCCTGAGGTGGAGCGTACTCATCTTCGAGTTAACCTCGATTATTTTGCTTCGGCGGCAACTCGTCAAGCGTGGCTGGGTTGCGTACCACTGACTAAGTGTTCGTCCTCTCGTTTTGGTAAGGAGGTGAGATGCGGCGATCAAGCAACCCGTCGAGCCATTGGGATCAGTACCCGGAAAGGCTTCGAAGCGGTCCGAGACGCTTGGTTGCGGTCGCTGTGTTGTTGAGCAGCACAGCTCACGGACAGAACCTCTGTCGGGTCGACAATCTATCGCGCTCTGGATGTCGGGTGCTGATACAGTGCCGGTTCGCGACCGAAACATTCTTAACTCTGACATTTCCAGGCCGTTCTCCGCTTGGAGCACGTGTGATCTGGAGCGATGGATTGCGCTGCGGCCTCGAGTTCTTGCACCCTCTCCACGTCGGGGTGCTCGACGATCTACTCCGCCTCTTTCAGCGTCCACCGGGTGAGCAGGCAAGAGAGTCGCGTGACCTTGCGAGTTGGCAACCCGATCAAGGTTGAAGGTCATGATCGAGTGCGGACGATCAAAGCGGAGGAACCCTCCGCCCCGGTCATGAGAAACCGCACAAAAGCGCGGGTTCGAGAGCGCGAGAACGGGCACGATACCCGTTCTCGCGCGGCAGATACCCGCAACCGGTCAGTCGAAGTTGCGCACGATCAGCTCGCCGACGCGTTGACCCGCACCACCTGAGGCGGTGCCGATCGTGTAGGTCGTCTCGACGTCGTCGATGCGGAAGCGGGCGAACACCTGGCGCGCGCCGGGCGTGGCGTTGATCGACAGCACGAACTTTCCGGCGATCGCCGCCAACTGCTCGGCCAGGCGCTCGAAGTCGGCTTGCTCGAACACGCCGGTGCCGTAGTCGTCCTCGCAGCCCCAGTAAGGCGGATCGAGGTAGAACAGCACGTCGGGCCCGTCATACCGCCGGATCAGCTCGCCATAGGGCAGCCGCTCCACCACCACGCCGGCGAGCCGCTCGTGGAGGTCCGACAGGATCGGCTCGAGCTTCGTCACGTCGAAGCGCCCGGGCGTCCGGCGATCGATGCCGAAGCTCCGGCCGTCGACCTTACCGCCGAACGCAAGGCGCTGCAGGTACAGGAACCGTGCCGCGCGGTTCAGATCGGTCAGCCTGTCGCCGGGCAGCGCCAGCAACCGCTGGAACTCCGCCCGACTGGTGATCCGCCAGCGCAGGTGGTCGATGAAGTAGGGATAGTTGTCAACGGCGGAGCAAAATCAGGCCAGCGGGGCGGAGTAAAAGCAGGCCAGTT
>NZ_CAXSHM010000013.1:11846-85805 GCF_964237335.1 uncultured Sphingomonas sp. | reverse complement strand
GGGGAACTCCTCGTACCCATTATGCCCGCCCACACACGGAAATCCGGACAGTCCCAAGCAGCCCGCTTCTTCGGACCTTCCGGCCAACCCCAAGGCAATGCCCGCTTCGTAACCCCACCAGCTTGGCCCTAACCGACCTGGGCTACTCCGCGCACGTTCGACAACGAAGTCGGCGATCGCGTTAAAAGACGAGAACCGTTCGTCTATCGCCACAGCGTTGATGCGAGCGATCTTGGCGATTTGACTTGCTGCGGTTCGAAACTGATCCTCCGTCTCGAACTCCGCATGGCATTTGGAGGAGACAGCTTCATTGTAGCTCATGAAGCCGGCACCGACCCAGAGCCAATGAGCTGCATTCATCAGAGATACGCTCTTTGACCACCTACTTGGCGTGAACTCGACCACGTTTAGCCACGAACCGCGATCAGCGAGCCACAGGCGAGATCGGCCCTTCTGCCGAAAGCCGAGCGAAGCCAACTCGGCCTTTGCAGCAGTGGCGATGATCCTGCTGTGAATGTCACCCATGCAAGCGGTGCTAAACGGTACGTCTGTCATCCGCCAGCCGTCACCTTTCCTCGCTTACGCGACGACGGCGTGACTTCAGGGACTTCAGAGCTGTCGATCGGACCTTCCCTCCAACCGTTCGTGTCGAGCGAAGTCGAGACACCGTGCCACGCGCTTTGCCCCAGGTCTCTCGATCCCGCTCGAGACGAACGGCGCGGAGGGGTGCTCACCCTACCCACCACGCCAGCACCGACACGCTCCCCACCGACAGCACCGTCCCGATCAGCGTCGCCCGCGCCGCAAGCGTCACCTCCTCGCCATAAAGCCGTGCGGCCATGAACGGGCCGGTGCCGGTGGGTAGCGCGGCGAGCAGCAGCGCGGCGGCGGCGTGGATGTGGTCGAGCGGCACGACGAGCAGCAGCGCCGCCACCAGCAGCGGCTGGCCGACCAGCTTGAGCACCAGCGCGGTGGTCAGCTCGCGCGTCCCCGCCCGCCCGCTCGGCTGGACCAGGAACATCCCGATCGTCACCAGCGCCACCGGCGTCGCCGATCCGCCCAGCATCTTGAGGAGCGCGCTCACCGGGGCCGGCAGCGCGAGCCCGCTCACCGCCCACAGCACGCCCGCGACCGGCGCCGCGACGATCGGGTTGCGCGCCACCGCGCCCACCGTCCGTCGCAGCACTTGCCCGCGCGGACCGCCGCGCCCGCGATCGACCTCGACCAGCGTGACGCTCAACGCGAACAGCGCGCAGACCGTCACCAGGCTGGCGATCACCGCCGCGGCGAGTCCCGCCGGCCCCAACAACGTGGCGGCGAGCGGGATGCCCATGAAGGCGGTGTTGGCGTAACCGGCGGTCAGCGCCTCGAGCGAGCGATGCGCGAGCGACTGGCGCCGTCCCGTCAGCCACGGCGAGGCGAACCACGACAGCGCGAAGATGCCAAACGCGCTGCCGCCGAAGACGATCGCGAACCCCGGCTGGTCGAGGCTCGCCCAGTCCGCCTCGGCGACGAAGTCGAACAACAGCGCCGGCAGCGCGAGCCAGACAACATAGGTGTTGAGCGCGCCCACCGCCGCATCGCCCAGCCGCCGCCAGCGTGCGAGGCCCGCGCCGGCCAGTATGGTCGCGAACAGCGGCAGCACCGCGCCCAACACGGTCAGCATCGCGGAGTTTCCCGCCGGCCGGCCGCGCTCAGGCGACCCGCTCCGGCACCTCGGCGGCGTCGGCGGCGATCGCGGTGCCCGGCGCCATCGCCTCCCACGGGAACACGAACCAGTCCTTGGTGACCGCCCGGTCGATCGTGCGCGCGGCATAGTCGACCCGCTGCGCCGAGCCGAGATTGTCGATCAGCGTGGCGAAGCGGATATTGCCCGCCGGGGCGCCCGCCTCCGCCAGCAGTCGCCGCAGCAACCCGATCGTGCGGCCCGAGTCGTTGATGTCGTCTAGGAACAACAATCGTTCGCCACCCGCCGCGCGGCCCGCGAGCCTGGTCAACGCCTCACGCGCGAAGTCCGCCACCTGGCCCGAGAAGTCGACCGACAGCATCGGCAACCCGGTGGCGTGGCTGAGGAACACCGCCGGCACCAGCCCGCCGCGGCCGATGCCGATGAGGTAGGTTGGCTGCCAATGCACGGCATCCTCGGCAATGGCCGCCGCCAGCGCCGTGACCCCCGCCACCATGTCGTCGTGTTCGATGGGCGTGAAGATCGTCATACCGCCGCCAGCGCCTGTTCCATGTCCGCGATCAGGTCATCCGCGTCCTCGACGCCGATCGAGATGCGGACGAGGTTGTCGGTGATGCCCATGCTCGCCTTGCGCGCGTCGGGCACCGACAGGTGCGTCATGCTGGCGGGGTGGCTCGCCAGCGTCTCGGTCCCGCCCAGGCTTACCGCGAGCTTGGCGATCTTGAGCGCGTCGAGGAAGCGGAAGCTCTCCGCCTCGCCGCCGTTCAGGTACAGCGAGAAGGTGGAGCCCGCCCCGGTGCAGTGGCGGCGGTAGATGTCGCCCTGCCGGCCTTCGTCCTCCGCCAGGAAGCCGAGGTAACCGACGCGGTCAACCTTGGGATGGTCGCGCAGCCAGCCGCAGACCTTCACCGCATTCTCGCCCGCGCGGCTCATCCTGAGCTCCAGCGTTTCGAGCGAGCGGAGCAGCATCCAGGCGGTGTTGGGGTCGCAGATCGTACCGATCGTATTGCGCATCGAGCGGATCGTGTCGATCTGCGCCTTGCTGCCCAGCACCCCGCCCGCCACCAGGTCTGAATGGCCGCCGGCGTATTTGGTGAGGCTGTAGATGACGATGTCGGCGCCGTGCTTCAGCGGCTGGTGCCATAATGGCCCCAGGAACGTGTTGTCGATCGCGATCGGCGGCTTCTCCGCGGCGGTGGCGAACACCTTGTCGCGCGCGGCGGCGACCGCCTCGACGTCGACGAGCGCGTTGGTCGGATTGGCGGGGCTTTCGAGGTAGATCAGCGCGACCCGGCCCGACGCGGCCTTCTGCATCACCGCCTCGATCTCGTCAGGGTTGGCGCCGGCCGGGAAGTCAAGCCAGTGGACGCCGAACCGGCCGAGCACGCGCGCGATCAGCGTCTCGGTCGCGGCATACAGCGGCCCCGAATGGACGATCGTGTCGCCGGGGCGGACGGTCGCGAGGAACAGCGTCGCGATCGCCGACATGCCGCTGGAAAAGGCGAGCGCGTCCTCCGCCTCTTCCCAGATCGCCAGCCGGTCTTCCAGTATCTCCTGGTTCGGCCCGTTGAAGCGCGAGTAGACGAGGCCCTCGGCGCCGCCCGGCCGCTTGCCCGTCACGCCCTCGAAATGCCGCTTGCCCGCCGCGGCATTGGGGAAGACGAAGGTGGAGGTGAGGAAGATCGGCGGCTTCAGGCTGCCTTCCGACAGCGCGGGATCGAAGCCGTGGCCCATCATCAGCGTGGAGGCCTTCAGCTTGCGGCCGTTCAGTTCGGTGACGCCGGGGCGGGGCTTGCCACCCGCTACAGGTACGCCGGTCATGTCGGCCTCCGTCTCGTCGTCGCTCATGTCATAGGCCATGGTTGGGCTCCCGCACGGGGTCGTGCGATGCTACTAACGCCGAAGGCTCGGGTGCGGTACCCCGGCCGGAGTAAGGGGGCGGGCGATGGCGGTCGCGGTGGTGTCGGTTCCGGTGGCGGATCAGGAGAGGGCACTGGCCTTCTATACGGACGTGCTCGGCCTGCATGTCATGACCGACGCGCCGATGGGCCCCGGGATGCGCTGGCTCCAGTTGCAGCCTGCCGACGGCGGCGCGACGGTGGCGCTGGTCGACTGGTATGACGCGATGACACCGGGTAGCCTGCACGGCCTGCTGTTCGGTGTTGCGGATATCGAGGCGGAGCACGCGAGGATGACCGCGGCGGGGGCGGCATGCTCGTCGGTGGAGGAACAGCCCTGGGGCCGGTTCACGATGCTGAAGGACCCCGACGGCAACGGGCTGGTGGTGGCGCAACTAAGCGCGCCGGAGGATATCGCGACGCGGTAGGTCCAACCCGTCACCCCGGCCTTGAGCCGGGGTCCCGCTTCTACTGCTTGCAAGAATAGCGGGGCCCCGGGTCAAGCCCGGGGTGACAAACGGAGGTCAGGCATCGCCGACCGCGATCGCGCTGACCTGGCGGCCGTAGCCCGGCTCGCTCCGATGGGTCGCGCGGCGGTAGCTGAAGAAGCGCGCTTCGTCGCGATAGGTGTCGAGGCCCATTGCCTCGATCCGGGTCAGCCCCGCCGTCGCGAGCCGGTGGGCGACATAGCCTTCCAGGTCGAAGCGCGGGTGGCCGGCGCGAGCTTCCAGGAAGAAGCGTTCGGTCGCGGGATCGTCGGCCGCGAAGCGCGCGGCGAAGGCGTCGTCGACCTCGTAGCTCGCCTGGCCGATGCACGGCCCGATCGCGGCGACGGTCCGCTCGCGCCGCGCGCCCAGCGCCTCCATCGCGGCGATCGTGGCGTCGGTGACGCCGGCAAGCGCACCCTTCCACCCGGCATGCGCCGCGCCGACGACGCCCGCCGCCCGATCCGCCAGCAACACCGGTGCGCAGTCGGCGGTCAGGATGCCGATCAGCAGCCCCGGCCGGTCGGTGACGAGCGCGTCGGCGCGCGGCCGGGCGTCGGAGAACGGGTCGAACGGCGCGCATACGGTCAGCACGTCCGCGGAATGGACCTGATAGGGGGTGAGGAGGACGGCGCCCGGCAGGATCGCCTCGGCCGCCAGCCGCCGGTTCGTCGCCACCGCCGCCGGATCGTCGCCCGCGCCGACACCGACGTTCAGGCCTGCGCAGACGCCGGTCGACACGCCGCCGTGCCGGCCGAGGAAGCCGTGCGGGATGCCGGCCAGCGTCCGCGCGCGGATCGCCTCGACGCTCATGCGGCGAACCCGGCAGGCGCCGGCCAGCCGGGAGCGACGAGCGCCAGGACGCGGAACAGCTCGCCCATCGCGCCCACCAGCCGCTCGCGTGCGGCCTCCACCTCTGCGGCGGCGTCCGGGTGCGCGCGGGCAAGCGCCGCGGCGCGCGCGTCGATGCCGAGCGCCCGCAGGAACGCGCCCTGGCCGACGGTGCCGAACGCGAACGTCCCTTGCGCCTGCGCGGCGGCGGCGAGGGTGGCGAAATCGACGTGCGCGGTCAGGTCGCGCTCGCCCGGTTCCTCGAACGGGTTGGCATAGGCATGGCCGCGCACCGCCTGCAGCGTGTCGCCGACCGCGGGGCCTTCGTAGCCATAGTCGATCAGCAGCAGCGCGCCGCCCTGCCGCGCCAGCCGGTCCGCGAGCGCGCGCACGACGCCGACCGAGGCTGGCGACGTCTCGATGATCGATCCGTCCGGTGCGGCGCGCAACGGTTCGGGGATGATCGCATCGGGCACCGCCGCGCCCGCGACCGGCAGGAACAGCGTGTCCTGGCAGGCAACCATCCGCTCGTGCCAGCGCCCGGCGCGCTTCACCAACTGGCGGATCGGCAGCGCATCGAGGAACTCGTTGGCGACGACGAGCAGCGGGCGATCGGTGGGCAGCGTGTCGACCGCGTCGTGCCAGGTCGCATCGGGCAACCGCTCCGCCTGGCGGCCACGCAACACCGGGCTGGTCTCGACCAGGTGGATCGGCGGCGCGAGGCCCGCCTTCGTCATCGCCCGGCGCGCGTCGGCGGCGAGGCTGCCGCGGCCGGGGCCGAGCTCGACCCAGGCGACCTCGGGGCGGGTGCCATCGGATTTCTTGGCGCGATCCCACAGGTCCGCGCACCACAGCCCGATCAGCTCGCCGAACATCTGGCTGATCTCGGGCGCGGTGGTGAAATCGCCGCCCGCGCCCAGCGGATCGCGCGTCGCGTAATAATGCGCGTTGGCGGCGGCCATGTACTGCGCGACCGACATCGGCCCGGCGAGCGTGATCGCGCGGGCGAGCCGGTCGGGCAGCGCACCGTCCGTCACGCGACGCTTGCGCTGCCCGCGATCGGTTCCACGCGCTGGCGGCGACCGGGCGCGGTGGCGATCAGATAGGCACCGATCAGGACCATCGGCAGGCACAGCCACTGGCCCATGTGGATGCCGCTCGCCTCGATGATCGTCCCACGAAATTGCGCGTCCGGCTCGCGGAAGCCTTCCAGCACGAAGCGGATCGCCCCGAAGCCGGCGAGCCCCGCGCCGACGAGGAAGCCCGGCTGGTACCGCGCCCGCGTGCGATAGAAGAGAAAGGCGAGGATCAGGAACAGCAGCACGCCCTCTCCCAGCGCCTCGTACAGCTGGCTGGGATGACGCGCGGGTTCGATCAGGCCCGCCGGCACCGTGTTGGGGAAGACGATCGCCCAAGGCACCTGGCTCGGCTTGCCCCACAGCTCGCCGTTCACGAAGTTCGCGAGGCGCCCGAAACACTGGCCGATCGGCGCGACACAGGCGACATAGTCGTACAGTCGCAGCAGCGGCAGGCCTTCCTTCCGTGCGAACAGCCACATAGCGAGCATCACGCCGACAAGCCCGCCGTGGAACGACATGCCGCCGTCCCAGAGCCTCAGGATGCGCAACGGATTGCTGAAGTAACCGCCGTCGAAGCCATAGAACAGCACATAGCCGATCCGCCCGCCCAGGATGATGCCGAGCGTCACATAGAACACCAGATCATCCGCATGCCGCCGCGCCATCGGCGCTCCCGGCCTTGCGAGCAGGCGCAGCAGGTACCACCAGCCGAGGACGATGCCGCCGATATAGGCGATCGAATACCAGCGCAGGCTGAACCGCCCGATCGAGAAGATCACCGGACTGAGCCCGAGCTGGTCGAACCGGAGGTGGCCGGCCGCCTGAACTGCGGCCGGCGCGGCGATTGACAGAATCAAGGCTCTTCCCCGGGCTTTACCGCTTCCATAAGAGGCGCGTGAAGCTCCCATAGGTGGGGCAAGCGACAAGACCAAGTGGAGAGCGTAATGCGCACGGCCCTCGACGACGCGATGGATGGCATGCTGGGCCGGCTGACGGGCCCCGGCGGCCAGCTCCAGCTAGGCCGGATCGAGCGGTTCGGGCGGGCGTTGCCGACGATCGAGGGCGTGCCGGCGACGCTGCCCGCCTATTTCGCCCATCATGTCGCGCAGCATGCCGACGCGACCTTCCTGGTGTCGGGCGACGAACGGCTGACGTTCGCGCAGGTGCATGCGGCCGCGCAGCAGGTGGCGGCCGCGCTCGTGGCGCGCGGCGTCGCCAAGGGCGATCGGGTGGGCATCGCGATGCGCAACTCGTCGTCCTGGGTCGTGCTCTACATGGGGATCGTTATGGCGGGCGGCGTCGCGACGCTGCTCAACGGCTGGTGGCAGTCGGCCGAGCTGCGCCACGCGATCGCCGACGTCGGCTGCCGCCTGGTGTTCGCCGATCCGCCGCGCGCCTTACGGCTGGACGGTGCGAGCATGGAATTGATGGTCGTCGACGATCGCCTGCCGCTGGCGCAGGCCTTGTCCGTGCTGGGCTCCGCCATTGCCGCGTTGCCCGACATCGGTGCGGACGACCTTGCCACCATCCTGTTCACGTCGGGCTCGACGGGCGTTTCCAAAGGCGCCTTTTCGGACCATCGCGCGGTCATCCAGGGCGTGTACTGCTTCCTGTCGTCGGCGCTCGTCATGCTGGGCCTTGCGACCGAGGCAGGTATGGCGCCGACCGGCCAGCCGGCGACGATGGTCAACCTGCCGCTATTCCACGTCACCGGCATGGTGCCGATGTTGCTCCAGAGCTTCGCGTTGGGGCGCAAGATGGTGCTGATGGCGAAGTGGGACGCGCAGGAGGCGATGCGGCTGATCCAGGCCGAGCGCGTCACCTATTTCATCGGCGTGCCGCTGATGAGCTACGAGATGCTGACCCATCCCAATCGCGGCTCCTACGACTTGTCCAGCGTCACCGATTTCGCGGCGGGCGGCGCGCCCCGTCCGGCCGAGCACGTCCGCCGGATCCAGGAGGAGATGGGTGGCGGGGCGCCGCTGATCGGTTACGGGCTGACCGAGACCAATTCGACGGGGGTCCTCAATCTGCGCGGCAACTATCTCGCCAAGCCGCATTCCGCAGGTCGTCCGTCCAAGCCGCTCGTCGAGATCGGCATCCTCGACGACGCAGGGACCGAGGTCGCGCAGGGCACGACGGGCGAGATCGCGATCCGCGGCATCTGCAACGCGCGCGGATACTGGGGCAACGAGGCGGCAACGGCGGCGGCGTTCACGTCCGACGGCTGGTTCCGCTCGGGCGATCTCGGCTATCTCGACGAGGACGGCTATCTGTTCATCGTCGACCGCAAGAAGGACATCATCATCCGCGGCGGCGAGAACATCAGCTGTCAGGAGGTGGAGGACGCGCTGTACGAGAACCCGGCCGTCGCCGAATGCGCGGTGTTCGGCCTGCCCGACGAGCGGTTCGGCGAGGTGCCGGGCGCGGTGGTCTGCCCGGCGGACGGCGCCATCCTGACGCCGGCCGGGTTGATCGCCTTCCTCGACACGAACATCGCCGGGTTCAAGATCCCGCGTCGAATCTGGATCGTGCGCGATCCGCTGCCGAGGCTCGGCACGGAGAAGATCGACAAGGTGAGCCTGCGCGCAACCTATCGCACGGTCGCGGCGGCGGAGGATGCGGCGCGGGCGGCGTGACGCCCGACACGATGCTGGGCGGACGGCCATGAAGCGCGCCACCGAGACCGGAGCCGTCGACCGCCGCACGCTGCTGATCGCCGGCGGCGTCGGCGCGGGGCTGCTGGTCGGCTGGGCGGTGTGGCCGCGAGCGTACGGCTCCAACCTGTCAGCCGCGCCGGGCGAGACGATCCTGGGCGCCTGGCTGAAGATCGCCGAGGACGGACAGGTGACGGTCGCGGTGCCGCAGGCCGAGCATGGGCAAGGTGCCTGGACCGCGCTCGCGCAGATCGTGGCGGACGAACTGGGCGCGGACTGGCGCACCGTCGGCGTCGAAGCCGCGCCCCCCAACCCGCTCTACGCCAATCCGCTGGCGCTCGACGAACTGCTGGAGGGAACGCTAGGCGCGCTGCCTCACGGCGCCCTCGCCCGCCACGCGACCGATGCGGACTGGATGCTGACCGGAGGCTCCACCTCGGTCCGCATGTTCGAGGGGCCGTGTCGCCAAGCGGGCGCGGGCGCGCGGGCGCTGCTGTGCAAGGCGGCGGCGCGGCGCTGGGCCGTCGACTGGCGCGATTGCGACACGCACGCGGGCTTCGTCACGCATGGTGCGCAGCGGCTGCGGTTCGGAGAGCTTGCCGCCGTCGCCGCGGGCGAAGCGCTGCCCAATCCGCTGACGTTCCGTGGTTCCGGACCTGATCGCCTGTCGGGCAAGCCGCTGCCCCGGCTCGACGTGCCCGCCAAGGTGGACGGCTCCGCGCAGTTCGCCGCCGACATCCGCCTGCCCGACATGGTGTTCGCCAGCACCCGATCGGGGCCGATCGGCGATACGCGGCTGGTGCGCACCGACAAGGCGGCGGCGAACCGCATCCGCGGCGTGCTGGAGGTGGTGGAGGCACCAGGCTGGGTGGCGGCGGTCGCGACCGACTGGTGGGCGGCCGATCGCGCGCTCGACGCGTTGGCGCCGCGGTTCGAGACGCGGGGACGGCTCGTCACGACCGCCGGCATCGACGCCGCACTGGAGGCCGCGCTCGCGGGGCCGGGAGAGCGTATGGTCGCAGTCGGTGACGTCGCCGGCCAGTTCCGCGCCGCGCACCTGATCGCCGCGACCTATCGCGTCGCGCCCGGCGTCCACGCGAGCATCGAGACCGTCGCGGCGACCGCACGCTGGCACGACGGGCGGCTGGAGCTGTGGCTGCCGACCCAGGCGCCCGTCGCCGTGCGGCATGCGGCCGCCGCCGCGATCGGCGTGTCGCCGGCGCAGGTGACGGTCCACCCGATGCTGATCGGCGGCTCGTTCGGCGCGGCGCTGGAGACGGGCGCGGCGGTGCAGGCGGCGGTGCTGGCGGTCAGGCTCAGGCGCCCGGTGCAGCTCAGCTGGTCGCGCGCGGAGGACCTGCGCCGCGACGCAGTGCGGCCACCGGCGCTCGCGAAGCTTGCGGCGCGGCTGGGACCGAGCGGCCAGATCGCGGCGTGGGAGGCGCGTATCGCCGCGCCCTCGACCGGGCGCGAGCTGGCGCAGCGGCTGTTCTCCGGCGACCCGGTGGTGGCCGCCGCACTGGCGCTCGCCGGCACGGGCGATCCCTATGTCGTCGCGGGCGCCGCGCCGCCGTATCGCATCCCTGCGCTCGCGGTCGACCATCACCCTGCCGATGCCGCCAGTCTCGGGGGCCTGCCCACCGGGCACCTGCGCGGCGGCGCGCACGGCTATACCTGCTTCTTCACCGAGTCGTTCGTCGACGAGCTGGCGCACACGGCGGGGACGGAGGCGCTCAGCTATCGCATCGCCACGCTGGGCGGCGACCCCCGGCTCGCGCGCTGCCTGTCGACCGCGGCGTCGCTGGGCGGCTGGGACGGCGGTGCATCCGGCAGCGGGCAGGGCATCGCATGCCATGCCTTCCGCGGCAGCCGCATCGCGGTGCTGGCGGAGGCGAGGATCGAGGGCGGTCGCATCAAGGTCGACCGGCTGGTCGCGGCGGTGGATTGCGGACGGACGATCAACCCCGATCTGGTCCGCCAGCAGATCGAGGGCGGGTTGGTGTTCGGCATGGCGCAGGCGCTGGGCGCGGCGACCGGCTACACCGCCGGCCTGCCGGACGCGCATGGCTTCGGCAGCCTCGGCCTGCCGCGGCTCGCCGACGTCCCCGACGTCACCGTCGAGCTTATCCGCAGCGAGGCTGAGCCGGGCGGGGTAAGCGAACTCGCGGTGCCCCCGGTCGCGCCGGCGATCGCCAATGCGCTGTGGTCGGCGACGGGCACTCGCTTACGCTCGCTGCCGCTGGTACTCGGGCCCGCGTGACCCTCCCCGCGAACCACCCCACCATCCTTGCACCCCGCATCGGCGTGCTGCTCATCAACCTCGGCACGCCCGACGCCGCCGACACGCGGTCTGTGCGCCGCTATCTCGCCGAGTTCCTGTCCGACCGGCGCGTGGTGGAGCTGCCGCGCATCGCCTGGCAGCCGATCCTGCGCGGGATCGTGCTGACGACGCGGCCGAAGAAGTCGGCGCATGCGTACAGCCAGGTCTGGCGGGAGGACGGCTCGCCACTCGCCGCCTTCACGCGGTTGCAGGCGCAGGGGCTGCAGGGCGCGTTCGGGCCGGACGTCAGCGTCGATTGGGCGATGCGCTACGGCAACCCGTCGATCCCCGACCGTCTGGCGGCGATGAAGGCGGCGGGGTGCGAGCGGATCCTGCTCGCGCCGCTGTACCCGCAATATTGCGCGGCGACGACCGCGACCGCCAACGACAAGGCGTTCCTGGCGCTCGCCGGCATGCGGTGGCAGCCGGCCCTCCGCACGCTGCCGCCCTATCATGACGACCCGCTCTACATCGCAGCGTTGAAGGAACGGCTGGAGGCGGAGATCGCCGCGCTGCCGTTCGCGCCCGACGCGGTGATCGCGAGCTTCCACGGCATGCCCAAGCGCACGCTGGCGCTGGGCGATCCGTATCATTGTCACTGCCAGAAGACCGCCCGGCTGCTGTCCGAAGCGATGAACCGTCAATTGACCGTCGCCTTCCAGTCGCGCTTCGGGCCCGCCAAATGGCTCGGGCCGGCGACGGACGAGACGCTGGCGCGATTGGCGCGAGAGGGGGTGAAGAAGGTCGCGATCTTCGCGCCGGGCTTCTCCGCCGATTGCCTGGAGACGTTGGAGGAGCTGTCGATCCGCGGTCGCGAGACCTTCATGGCGGCGGGCGGGACCGACTTCGCCTACCTCCCATGCCTCAACGACGCGCCGGTCGGGCTCCGGATGCTGCGCAGCATCCTCGCGCGGGAACTTGCGGGGTGGGTTCCTGCCGTCTAGCCTGGTCGCAACGACATAGGAGAGAGTGGATGGCACGCGTAGCGATCGTCACGGGCGGCACGCGCGGGATCGGTGAGGCGATCAGCCTGGCGCTGCATGGCGCGGGGATGACGGTCGTCGCCACTTACGCCGGCGACGTGGAGCGGGCGAAAGCCTTCACCGATCGCACGGGCATCGTGGCCTATCGGTGGGATGTGGGCGATTACCACGCCTGTCAGGACGGCTGCGCGCTGGTGGAGTCGGAGGTCGGCCCGATCGACGTCGTCGTCAACAACGCGGGCATCACCCGCGACGGCACGATCCTCAAGATGACGCACGAGGATTGGGACGAGGTGATGCGCGTCAACCTCGGCGGCTGTTTCAACATGGCGAAGGCCACCTTCCCCGGCATGCGCGCGCGCAAATGGGGGCGGATCGTCAACATCGGCTCGATCAACGGCCAGGCGGGGCAATATGGCCAGGTGAACTACGCCGCCGCCAAATCCGGCATCCATGGCTTCACCAAGGCACTGGCGCAGGAGGGCGCGCGCCTGGGCGTGACGGTGAACGCGATCGCGCCCGGCTATGTCGACACCGACATGGTCGCCGCGGTGCCGGGCGATGTGCTCGAGAAGATCGTCGCCCGGATCCCGGTCGGCCGCCTGGGCCAGGCGGCCGAGATCGCGCGCGGGGTGACGTTCCTGTGCTCGGAGGAGGCAGGGTTCGTGACGGGCTCGACGCTGAGCATCAATGGCGGGCAGCATATGTACTGACGGGACGAGGCGCGGCCACGCCCGCGCCGCCGGCGAAGCCGCGGCCCGGCTCGGCCGACGGGCAGTGGAGCCGCGCGAGCGGCGAACCTGACCCGTTCGACGTCACGCCGGCGGCTTCGCCGTCGGCCTTCTCCGTTCTATTATCTGAAGGCACACGCTCACCAGAAGTAAGAAAACCGACAGCGAAGCCGCCGGCGTGACGTCGAACGGGTTCGCTGGCGCGACCCGCCGGCCGGTTCGGGCGCTGCCGCTGCGCGGCACCGCGCCGTCCGGCTTCGCCGCGACGCGCTGCGCCCGAACAAACGGGCCGGCTGTCTTTCGACAACCGGCCCGCACCCTCGATACGCTACGCGAGGGCTCCTCCCGATACGCAACCGGGGAGAAGAAGAGGAAAAGGGGTCAGCGGCGTCGGCGCGATCCGTCCGGCCGGCAGCGCGTCACCGGCAATAGCGCGGGTTGCCCGACCGGCCCACCGCCCGGCCCGCCAACGCGCCGCCGCCCGCACCCAGGATAGTGCCCAGCGACCGGTCACCGCGCCCGGCTATCGAATTGCCCAGCAAGCCGCCCGCGATCGCGCCCACGATAGTGCCGGTCGTTCCGCTGTTGCAGCGGCGCGGGGCGTAGCGCCGGTCACGATAACCGTCGCGACCATTGTAGCCGCCCCGGTAAGTCGGGCCGCGGTTGTACCCGTCGCGATAGGCGTTGCCGTACGCCTGATCGTAGCGGTCGCCGCCCCATTGCTGCGCGCCTGCCGCCGTCGGCATCGCGATCGCGGACACGCCCAGCGCGGCGGTGGTCAGCGTCAGCATCAGCGTTCTGAACATGGCGGTCACTCCGGCTCCACCGGCGGAGGACCGAACCACCGGTTCTCCGTCGAAGCCGCCTTTTGCCTGAGTCGCGTTGATCGCAGGCTGAATACGCTCGTTATCGCCCGTTCACACTGACCGATCCGCCGAGCCCGCTACAGCGTTGCGACGCAACCATCTTCGAGCGTGGTCGTTCTGGTAATCGCAGGGAACGGCGACACGCGGCCTGATCCGCTGCGCACGTGTGTGATAATCGTCTCCGCCGGCGGCGTTAATCTGCCAAACGCAAAAAGCCCGCGCTTCCGTCAGGAAGGCGGGCGTTGCTTTTTGGAGAACCCGTACTTGGACGGGACGATCATTCAGGCGGCGAGGGTCTCACTCGTGTCGACCGAACCGAGCTTCTTGACGATGTCGCGCTTCAGCCGGCGGCAGCGCAGCGACAGCTTGTCGTCGCCGGTCTTGACCAGCCAATTGTCCAGCCCTCCGTTATGCTCGACCGAGCGCAGCCCGTGCGTCGACACGCGCAGCCGGATCGAGCGCTCCAGCGCATCGGAGATCAGCGTCACGTTCTGCAGGTTGGGCAGGAAGGTGCGCTTGGTCTTGTTGTTGGCGTGGGAAACGTTGTTCCCCACCATCCGGCCCTTGCCGGTCAGCTCGCAGATACGCGCCATGGTGATCGTCCTGATTGATCGAAGCCCCGCGCCGGCGACCGACCTCGGGAAAGGCGACGCGCTTAACGGTCGCGACGCCTATCGTCAACCGGCCGGGATTGACGGACATCGCGCGCAACCTCACCGGCGAACGGGCGTTACGCAGCCGTATCATCCTTGGGGAGAGCGACGATGCGGTTCATTCTGACGCTGTTGGGGCTGGCGGTGGTGCTGCTCGTGGTGGCGATGCTGTTCGGGTTGATCAACTTCGACCAGACCAAGAAGGCGGTGGTGCAGGCGCCCGAGTTCAAGATGAACGTCGGCAAGGTCGCGGTCGGCTCCGAGACCAAGACCGTCAGCGTGCCGACGATCAGCGTACAGAAGCCGGCCAACGCGACGGCGCCAGCGCAGTGAGCACCCTCACTCCGAACGAGGCCGTGGCCGATGTGCCCGGACGGCGCCCAGGCCACCTCGCCGCCGCGGCGCTTGTGCCGCCGCTCGGTCTGCATCTCGCCGCTGTCCGGCCACGTGAGTTCTGGATCGGTACGGGGCTTACCGTGCTGGGCTTCGTGCCCGGCGCGGTGTTCGCGCTGTATCTGCTGCTGCGTCGGAGCGGGCCCGTCGCCACCTGACGGGTCGGCCAGCATGTTCCCGCTTCCCCCTCCGATGCGCGCCGCGCTCGACGTCGCGCATGAGGCCGGGGTGGCGGGCGAGGTTCCCGTGGGTGCGGCCGTCGTGCTCGATGGCACGATCGTGGCGGTCGCCGCCAATGCGCCGCGCACGCTGAACGATCCGACCGCCCATGCCGAGATGCGCGCGATCCGTCTGGCGGCGGAGAAGCTGGGACGCGACCGGCTCGACGGCTGCGACCTGTGGGTGACGCTCGAGCCCTGCGCGATGTGCGCCGGCGCGATCGCCCATGCGCGGATCGCCCGGCTTTATTTTGGCGCGGCGGACTCGAAAGGCGGCGCGGTGGAACATGGACCGCGGTTCTTCGGCCAGCCGACCTGCCATCACCGGCCGGAGGTCTACGCAGGCATCGGCGAGGGTGAGGCGGCGGCATTGTTGCACGGGTTCTTCGCACCAAAGCGGTGATCGGGCGCCGCGGATCAAGCGCCGGCCAAGATAGCACCTATGCCAAGGATCGACGGCCGTACTTGCATGGCCCGTTGCCCAAAGCGCCCGGCTGCGGCAAGGAAGGTGGCGAGGTCATGAACCCGCTTCCGCCCTTTCCATGGATCGACGTCGTCATCATCCTGGCGCTCGTCCTGCTGAACGGCGTTTTCGCGATGAGCGAGCTGTCGATCGTCTCGTCGCGCAAGGCCCGGCTGGAGGCGATGGCGCGAGGCAGCCGGATCGGCCGCCGCTCGGGCGCGCGCGCGGCGCTGGTGCTGGCGGCGGATCCGGGCAAGTTCCTGTCGACGGTGCAGATCGGCATCACGCTGATCGCGACGCTCGCCGGCGCTTTCTCGGGCTCGAGCCTGGGTGAGCCGGTCGCGGCGCGGCTGGCGCGGGCGGGGATGGCGCCGGATGCCGCCGAGCATCTGGGCTTCGCGCTGGTGATCGGGGTGACGACGCTCCTGTCGCTCGTCATCGGCGAGCTGGTGCCCAAACAGATCGCGCTCCGGAGCCCGGAGCCGATCGCGGCGGCGATGGCGGTGCCGATGCGCTGGCTGGCGATCGGCACCGCGCCGGTGGTGTGGGCGCTCGATCGGACCAGCGCGGTGATCTTCCGCCTGCTCGGCCTGTCGCGCGGCAACGAGGATCAGGTGACCGCGGAGGAACTGCACCTGATCGTCGCGGAGGCGAGCAAGTCGGGCGTGATCGAGGAGCATGAACGCTCGATCATCTCGGGCGTCGTGCGGCTGGCCGATCGTCCGGTGCGCGAGGTAATGACGCCGCGCACGGAGGTGTGCTGGCTCGATGCCGACCTCGACGAGGCGGGCGTGCGCCGTGCGCTGATCGAGGTGCCGCATACCCGGCTGCCGGTGGCGGAAGGATCGATCGACGCGCTGATCGGCGTCGTGCAGACGCACGAGCTGGTGTCGGCGCTGCTGAAGGGCGAGCCGATCTCGCTTCGCGCGCTGGTGCGGACCGCCACCGTCGTTCCCGACCATCTGGACGCGATGGACACGCTGAACGCGCTGCGCCTGGCCGAGGTGCCGATGGCGCTGGTCCATGACGAGTACGGTCATTTCGAGGGGCTGGTGACGCCCGCCGACCTGTTGTCCGCCATCGCCGGCGAGTTCGCGTCGGACACGGACCCGGACGAGGAGCCGTCGATCGTCGAACGCGCGGACGGTTCGCTGCTGGTCGCGGGCACGACGGCCGCCGACACGCTGGCCGAGCGGCTGGGCCTCGACCTGCCCGAGGACCGCGATTATGCGACAGTCGCTGGCCTCGCGCTCGCGGCGTTCCGGCACCTGCCGTCCGAAGGCGAGAGCTTCGAGGAACAGGGCTGGCGGTTCGAGGTGGTCGATCTCGACGGACGCCGGATCGACAAGCTGCTGGTGAGCATGGCGGGATAGCGGCGGATTAGTCGCCGCTAGGCTCGGATCAGCTCAGCCGATCGATCTGGTCGAGGACGAATCGCGGATCGAACGGCTTGGCGACGAACATCGTGTGCTCGGGAAGCTGCGCCGCCGTGAGCTTCACCGCGCCCGAAGCGACGACCAGCAGCGTGGGCGGGAAGCGCTCGCGCACGAAATGGGCGAGCTTCACGCCGTTCATCGACCCCGGCATCTGCACGTCCGTCAGCACGACGCGGATGGAGGGGTGCGATTCGAGCACCAGTATGGCGGCATCCGCGCTGTCCGCCTCGAACACTTCGAAACCCTCGTCCTCGAAGAAGTCAGCGAGGTTGATGCGGATAAGCGGCTCGTCGTCCACCACCAGGATCGACCGCTTCGCCACCGCTTTCTCAACCATTGTCTTCACGCGTCCATCAACCTTCCTGTGCGCTCCCGAGCGGCGCATCGATCCTGAAGATCAGCCCTGCCGGTTCGTAGGCGATCGCGGTGTCGCCCCGGAAATAGGACCGGAGGGACCGCTCGATCATCACCGAACCGAACCCTCGGCGCGTCGGCGGCCGGACTTCGGGACCGCCAACCTCCTGCCATCGCAGGGCAAAACGAGGCTCGTCGGCATTCGCTCCCGCCCCGACCGACCAACTGAGCTCGACATGGCCGCTGTCGTTGGACAACGCGCCATATTTGATCGCGTTGGTCATCAGCTCGTGGAAGGCGAGCGTCAGCGCCAGCGACATCTGGGGATCGAAGCGGATCGTCGGGCCGGCGAAATGAAACCGCCCGGCGACGCTCTGATGCGAGGCGAGCGCGGTGCGCGCCAGGGTATGGAGGTCCGCCGCGGTCCAGTCGCTGCGCGTCAGCACGTCGGTCGCGCGGCCGAGCGCCGCCAGACGCGAGGCGAGCGCCTCGTTGGCGCTGTGCAGGTCGCCCGACTGACGCAGCGTCTGACTGGCCACCGCCTGGACGATCGCAAGCTGGTTCTTCAGCCGATGGCCGAGTTCGTGGTTGAGGAGTTCGAGCTGTCCCTCGCGCTGGACCAGCATCGCGTTGCTCGCAGCGAGATCGGTGGCACCGGTCGCCAACCGGCGGAACGCGTCGCGCAACTCGCCCGCGATCGCCGCCACCCCGCTGACGACCAGGACGTAGATGATGCTCGCCACCCATTGCTGGCCGGTCAGCCAGTAGCGCTGGCCCGGCGCGGCGATCACCCCTCCCGCCAGGATCGCCGACAGCAGCACGGCGTATAGGCCGGCCAGCCGCCCCATCGCGAGCGCGATGAGCAGGACCGCGGGGATGAACATGAGCCACGGCAGCAGGCTGGTCACAACCAGCGCGCGGATGATGTCGACGACGACGACGACCAGCGTGGCGATCACCAGCCGCGCGGGCAACGGCGGCGTGCGGGCGAGCGACCATGTCATCACCCGGTCGAAGGTGATTAGCGATCGGGCTCGGCTCATCCAGCTTTCCCGTTGCCGAAGCTCGTACCGAACCCGGTTGACCCGCATCCGGATGACGTCTCTTGGGGCGGCGGCTCGGGCGAACATCCGCGCCATCGACCTCCACAATGTTCAGGGATATTTTCCAAATCCGTACCGTTGTGTGCTGCGCCGCCGCAATGTCATGTGATAGACTGCGCCGCGCTGCAACTGGAGTTACGACGATGGCGATGCCCGATGATGCGGAATTCAAAGCGCAACTGCGGGAAATGGACGACAAGCTGATGTCGCTGATCGCCATCGCCGACGAGCAGGGCGATTTCCTGCTGGGTGCGCTGTTGTGCGACGCCCATGCGCATGTCGTCCGTCGCTACGTCGCGCTGCCGCAAGGGTCCTGACCCAGCCGAGGGATCATATCTCGCCGATAGTGGTTTAGTCGTCCACATCAGGGAGAGTCCGATGAACGCTCAGGGGTGTTCGGCCAAGCTGGCGAGACTGGCGCTTCTGTTGAGGTCGGAGCAGCGATCGGTCTTCGGGTCGGGTGTATCCACCTCTGACGGCTGGGACGTCATCCTGATCCTGTTCATCGCCGATGCGGACGGACGCCGGTTCACGGTCGGTGAGGTGGTCGCCAGGGCGGAAGGTGAGCCAGAGGCCACCAGGCGCAGGATCGCACATCTGAGTCACACCGGTGTGGTCGTCGGCGACGGTAGCGGGCATATGGATGACGTCATCACTCTTGCACCGATAGCGTTGACGGACGTTGAGGATATGCTCGAGCGGATGTGGGCCGGTTTCGGTACGCTATAGGGCAGCGAATAGTTGCGCGGTTCCGAACGCGGGTATGGTCGTCAAAGGCTTTGCGCTTCACCTCGCGCCCATGCCCAACACCGAACGCGCAGCTGCGCCGATGCCCGCGATCGCCATGCGATCGAACTTGATCCGCGCGGTCAGATAGGGTCCCTCTCGGGTATATCGGTCGGCGCTGAAATCGCGGTCGCGATAGCCGCTGACGTTGTAGCCGGCGGTGATCCACAGATTGCCCCCCGGCGAGAAGCCCACTGACGGACCGCCGCTGAACGCCAGCGCATGCGCGCTCCAGGCGTGCTGCACCGAGCCCTGAAGCCCGAAGTCGACATGCGTCGAGACGTCCTTGCGAAGGTCGATGCCGATCACGTCCACATACCCTTCGTACACGTCGTCGCCGAACAGGCCGCGGACGAACTTGGCGCCGTAATACAGGCTCGCCTCGATGCCGTGGCCGTTCTCGCGCGCGCCGCCCTGATAATCGACGGCCACGTTGTTGATGACCCGATCGGTCGTCTGCATGTCGTTGCCAACGGCGGGGACGCCGAGCACGTTGGCGTCCGTCACGGTCGCATCGGCATGTTCGTGGCGCAGCTGCAGCCGCTCCAGCACCGACCAGCGGCTGCCCAGCGGGCGCAGCGTGAGCGCGAGGTCGGCGGCGACGGAGGAGGCGACCGCGCCCGTCGCATCCTCGATCCGATATGCCTTGACGCTGCCCGCCAGCGTGCTGCCGCGGCCCAGCGCGCGCAGCATGTTGCTGGTCAGGCCCCAGCGCTCGACGCCCGCGCCGCCGCGATGCTCGATCCGGCCGTTCCATGACCAGAGCGTGGTCCGATAGGTCGCGCCCAGCGTCACTGCCGTATAGGGATCGTTGGTCTGCGTGTCCGTGCCCATGCCCGTCAGCGTGCCGGACGAGGTGGTGGTGACGGTCGACAGGCTGCCGCCCGACGCGATCGGCTGGAACGGCGTGACTGCCGCGGAGGAGTTGATGTGCCCGCTGATCGTGGTGCTGGCGTCCAGCGTCGCATCCACCGTCCAGTGGCGGCCGAGCGGCAGCGACTGGTTGAGGCCGTATTGCGCGAACGTCCGGCGCCCGTCCTCGCCCACCGCCTGCTGGTCGAGCGTTGACGACAGCCGCGCGCCCGTCCACGGCGAGACGTCGAAGCCGACCTGCGCGGTGTGCGCGACGAAGTCCTTGCCGCTCGCGATCTCATAGCCGCCGATCAGGCGGATGCCCGGCGAGATCCGGTAGGCAAGGTCGATCTGGTGGCGGACAGGGAAGTCGACGCTCGAATCCGCGCCACCGGGCGCGACCTGCGTCTGGCCCGACAGCGTCAGCTTGCCGCCGTCGAAGCTGCGGCTGCCGCCCAGCGTCAGCAACGCCGACGTCCGGTCGCCGCCGTCGAGCCCGCGATCGGCGGCATATTGCGCGCCGACGAACAGCGTGCCCGCCGCGCGCCGCCAATCGAGCCGAAGCTCGCCCGCGGTGCGCGATCCGGGGCTGTCGAGCTGGTCCTGGTGCCAGGCGGTGGCGACGAGCGTCAGCTGGTTCGCGATGCGCAGGCTGGCATCGAAGCCGAGCTTGCGCGTGCCCGCCTCCACGACGTTCTGCTGGCCGACGCCGAAGCCGCTGTCCTGTCGCCGGGCATAGGCGAGTACGTCGAGTGGCCCGCTGCGGCGTTCGATCTCAGCGAGCGCAGCGGTGCCCGCGCTAAGACCGCCGGGGCCACCGGCAGCCACTTCCAGGCGCACTTCGGTCGCGCGGTCGAGCTTGGCCTTCAGGTCGATGCCGATGACGGTGGCGTTGCCGACCGCCTGGTCGCGGATCGCGCCCACGCCGATCTGAACCGCGCCGTTCGCCAGTCGGGCCGCGACGCGTCCCGCGGCGGCGAGCTGGTCCGTATGGCCGCTCTCGACCTCATATTCCGCGACGATGAAGATCGGGTTGAGCGACGGGTCGCGGGTAAGGACGGGTGAGCGGAACCGCACCGTGCCAAGGTCCGTGTCGATGTCGTAATCGATGTGCCGGGTCAGCAACTGGCTGGAGACGATCAGCTCGGAGCGGAACCGGTCGCGCACCTCGATGCTGATCTTGTCGCTGTTGGGGACGATGCCGCGGACCGACAGGCGGTAGGGGCCGGTCAGGCCATTCCCCTGGATTTCGTCGCGGGCGTAGCGCGAGCTGCTCTGCGCGGCGAAGCCGGTCGCGCGGATGTGCTCGCCCTCATACGCCGCCTTCACGCCGTTCAGCGTGCGCGAATAACGGGTGAACTGCGCCTCGGTCATGCCGCTTTCGAAGTCGCCGAATAGCGCATAGGCCTGGCGCCGCTCCAGCCGGAGGTACAGCTTGCGGCGTGTGGGCGCGTCATAGGCCTGCGCGGAACCGTCGCCATAGACGGTGTAGTAGCGGTCGGGATCGATCGTGCCGAGCAGGCCGCGATCGGGGTCATAGGCGTGCTTGCTGTCATAGGCGATCGTCAGCAGCCACGATCCCTTGATGCGGCCTTTCGCATAGAGCGCGAGCTGGCCGTCGGTCACCGTGCGGCGCGTGTCCGCGCCAAGTGCCTGGCCATGGTGGCTGAGCGTGTCGTAGCCGAGCGAGCCCGAGCCGAAACCGACGATCGTCCAGCTCTTCTGCGACGCGGCGAGCCAGGCGCGCACCTCGCTGGTGCGCACCGTCTTGTCTTCGGTGAAGCTGGTGACGAGGTGGACGGCGCCCGCTTGGGTCGTGGGCTGCAGCGCGATGAACGCGAGGCCGTCGTCGCCGACGACGCGCGCCACGGTCGCGGACCGGTCGTGGCCGGCAAGCTGGCGGCGCTGCTCCAGCTCGACCTCGATCGCGGCGACATAGGGCTGGTCCACCTTGAACGGCACCAGCGTGCCCGCGCGCACCGGCCGCCCGGTCTTGTCGGTGACGCGCACCGCGACGAGCGGCCGCGTGATCCCGTCCGCGACCAGCCGGCTGACGGCGGGGACGAAGTCGGCGCGCCGCGGTTCGCCCGAGACGTGGACGACGCGCTCCAGCAGCTTGGCCACGCTCCCGTCCGCCGCCAGCACGCGCGCCACCAGCCTGTTGTCGCCGGTCACCAGCGGAATGCCGGTCCAGCGGGACACCGCCACGCCCGACCGGGCGTCGCCGTCGGTGCCGTCGAACGCCAGCGGATCGGTCCGCTCGTCATTGACCGTCAACGCCACGCGCTGGCTGGGCAGGTGCTTGATGACGACGCGCAGAACGGGCGCGCGCGGGTTGTGGTCGATCGCGGGGAACAGCCAGTCGACGCCCGGCGTCTGACCGGCGAGCCAGTCGCGGTTGCCGGCGGCGGCCGCATCGTCGGCGGTCGGTATCGGCAGCGCGGCCGTCGCGGTGGCGGTGCGGCCGGTCGCGATCAGCTGGAAGTCGGCGCGCTGGATCAGCCCGCCCGCACTCTCGACGAAGCGGTCGGTGGCGCTGCCGGCGTGGCGGGTGTCGCGCTCGCAGGCGATCGGGCGCAGGTTCCCCGGGATGTTGGCGACGTCGAGCGCGACGACATGCCGGCCCGCGCGGACGCCCTCGAAGTGATAGAGGCCGTCGCGGTCGGTGACGACGAACGTACCGTCCTCCATCAACAGCCGGATGCCCGGCACGCCCGCGCGCCGGCGCTCGGGAAGCCCGCACGGACCCGCCGTCACCCGGCCGAGGATCGTCAGCGCATCGGTGAACAACAGCGGCTGGATGCGGACCGACGCGGACGCCTGGTTGCTCGCCGCGCCCCCGCCGCCGGTCGCCTGCGCCTGGTTGAGTGCCTCGCCAACCGGCGCGCCCGGCGCGATCGAGACGACGTAGCTGACGTCGACCGTTCCCGCTGCGGCCAGCGTGGCTGTCGGGAAGTCGAGCGTTCGCCCGTCCGCCGCCACCGTCGGTTCGGACGCACCGCGGGTCGATCCGCGCTGGTAGCGAAGGCCGACGGGCAGCGTGTCGGCGATGTGGATGCCGCTCGCCGCGCCGGTCCCGCGGTTGGTGAGCGTCAGATGATATTGGACGAAATCGCCGGGCGACGCCTGGCGGACCGATGCCGTCTTGGCGAGGATCAGCGAGGGCGCGGCGGCCATCGCGCCGGCGACCGTATCGACGGGGATGTCGGCGTAGAACGGCCGCTGATCGGCGAGCGTCAGCGTCCCGCCGTAGCTCGCGGCGTTCAGCACGTACGGAGCGCCCGTCGCGTCCTTCAGCGTGGCGACCTGCGCCGGATCGTGCGTCGACGGCGCGACATAGGGGCTCGGCGGCTCGACCTTGAGCGTGTAGGTTCCAGGCGGCGCGAGCGGGAAGCGATAGCGGCCCGTGATCGCGGGATAGGTGCGGCCGCTGGCGTCGGTGACCGCCTCGCCCGACACCACGCTCGACGGATAGCGGCTGACGCCGTCATCGCCGAACACCGTCGCCGGCTGGCCGCTCGCGTCGAGCAGCGTCACCTTGGCGCCGTCAACGAGCGCGGCGGTGGTCGAGTCGAAGACGAAGCCGGCGGGATCGATCAACAACGAGAGCGACGAGGCGTAGCTGTACTGATCCTCGGCGAAACTGACGCTCACCGACTGGCCGCGCTGTACGGTCGGGTCGCAGGCTGCGAGTTCGGGGTGCGTTTCGCCGGCCGGGATGCCGCTGGCGAAGACGCCGCTGTCGGGCGCGGTCTCGGTGAGCGACGACATGGTCGTCTTGCCGTCGAATTGGACAGCGATCGCGATGCGCTCGCGCACGGTGGGGTCGCGATTGTCGCCCTGGTCGTCGAGCGCGATGATATAGGGGGTATGGACGTCGATCGCGTTCAGGAGCGGCGCCTTGGCGAGCACGTCCGCGTCGATCACGGCCGGCGTAAACTTCATCACCGGCTGCGTCTCGCACTTCAGCCCGGTGAGCTCATAGCCGGGGGGCAGCAGGTGGAAGGTGAACGAGGTCGGCCGCTTGGCGGGCGCGACGTCGAGCGACACGGTGTTGGACGCGACGCTGTTTCGCCCGGTATCGCCGGCGAAGCTGAGCGTCGCGGTATTGGCGACATGGGACACCGTCGTCTGCGCGGCCAGGCCGACGCCCGACAGCGCGAGGACGAGCGCTACAGCGCGTGCGAGATGCCGGGCGGTGGGCATGCGGGGTCAGTTCCCGACGCGTGGGGTGCGCGCCGGGATCACGATTCCTTTCGGGGGTGGTGGGTCTAGTTGACGGTCACGCGGAAGGCCGCCGCCACGGACGCGCCGCCGGCCAGCGTCGGTATCGTGGCGGTCACCGTCTTGGTGCTGCCGTTGAACGATCCGCCGTAAAGTCCGGTGGTCGAACCGTCGTCCGCGACCGGTACGCCGTTCAGCACGCAGACGCCGGCCGCGCCGATGCCGCCGACGCTGATCGATCCGGGGACGTAGGTGGTGTTGGCCGGGATCATGTCCGTCAACGAGACGCCGCTCGCCGGGACGGTCAACGTGCTGTTGGTGACGGTCAGGCAATATTGCACGACCGCGCCGGGCAGTGCCTTGGGATTGGTCGCATCCACGCCATCGGAGAGGACTTGGGACGTCTTGACGACCGACAGGGCGACGGTGTGCGTACCGACTTCATAGGCAAGGTACGCTCGCGCCTGGCCGTTGCGCGCCGTGTCCACGCCCAACGCACCGTCCGAATCGTTGTCCGCGAACACCACGTCGACGACATTGTCCTGGTTCGCGACGCCGAGGTCGGTCGCCATCAGCGCGGCGCCCTGCGTGCCTGCCGTGCCGCCGGCTGCCACCGTCGCCTTCAGGTCGACGAAGGCCAGGTTGGCGCCCGGGGTAGTCGGGATGTCGCCGACTACGAACACGGTTGCGCTGGCATCCTCGGGCAGCTCGTCGACGAACGTCGCGGTGTCCACGCCCGGATCGTAGACGCCGTTGCCGTTCGAATCGACGAACACCTTCAGGTTCGCGGCGTCGAAATTGTCGGTGCCGGGCAGGAGGCCGGCGGAAACGACCTGGTCGGCGTTCAGGATGAAGTCCTGCGTGCCGTTGGTGTTGTTGGTCAGCTTGAACGTCAGCACCGCGCCCGCCTGGCCCAGATTGACCTGGGTGTTGGTGGCCGGCGTGGGGACGAGCGTCAGGTTGACCTTGCGATCGACGACGAACGTCGCGGTGTTGGACGTCGCATTCTGCACCGAGCCGTTGACGGTGAAGCTCGCCTGCGCGGTATTGCTGACGACGGTGCCGGCGGCGGTGCCGGACGTGGTGGTCTGCGCCTGGGCGACGCCGGCACCCGCGACGATCGCGGTTCCAGCGAGGAGCATATGGCTTAGTCGGTTCGTGTACATGGTTTTTCCTCCTGTTTTGGTCGGGTGATACGCGGTCACTTGATGGTGCCTTCGAAGGCGAGCTCGCCCTGGCCGCCGGGCGCGAGCGGCGCGGACAGCGGCCAGCGGACCGCCGTCACGTCCGCAGCGCGGACGGGCCGTGTCCCGCCGCCGGCGGCGGGCACGATCAGCGTGGACAAGAGCCCGTAGTGGCTTCCGTCGGCGGAGACTTCAGGGTCCGGGGATCCGGCGTGAGGCCCGCGAAAGGCGATGGACGACGGCAGCGGGTCGGCGAGCGCGACGTTGCCGAGCGGCTGCGTACCGGCGTTGCGATAGCCGAGCAGGATCACGACGCGGTCGCCGGGACCGACGCGATCAGGCTTGGCGAGCACGATGCGGGTGGTGCCGTCAGGCGCGGCATGGCGCTGCTCCACCATCACGCGGGTCGTGATGACGAGCGGGCCGGCCGGCGCCGCGAGGGCGGGGTAGGCAAGAGTCGACGCAGCGAGCGCAAGGCTCGCGGCGATGGGATGGCGGCGGGATTTCATTGGGATTCTCCTCACTGAAGGACGACCTGGAACCGGACGGTGTGGGTGATGCTGCCACCGGGACTTGGCGGCGCGGCGACGTCGCCGAGCGACACGCCGATGCCCGTGCTGCTGGCGGTGCCGGCATCGGCGTCGGCCGCGTCGGTCAGCGCCGCGCCGTCGAGGGTCAGGCTGCCCGGCACGTAGCGGGTGCCCGCGGGTATCGGATCGTCGATCCGTGCCGCCAGGCGCCGGTCGGCGAACGTCGCCAGCAGCGTGTAGGTGACGGTTGCGCCGCTCACGGCCTGCGCGCTTCCGTCGGGCGCCTGCACCGACTGGGTCTTGAGGAGGGTCGGCGCTGCCGCGGCAGTGAGCGCGAGCGGGAAGGCGACGTGGGCCGTGGCTCCTGTCGGCCCCACCACCGCATCCGAGCCGCCGTCGCCCGCGCCCGCGAACGTCGTGCCGGGCGCACCGGAGCCGGTGACCGCTCGGGCGGCCAGCGTCACGGTGCCACCGTCGCCGGCGCTGGCGACGCCATCGACCAGCACGAGCAGCGATAGCGCGGCGCCGGGATCGAGCACCGGTGTGACGCCCTGCGTCAGCATCGTGTCGTGCGCGGGATCGTACAGGCCGTTGCCGTCGACATCGATCGCGATGCCGCGAATGGTAACGCCGTCGGGCCCGGTCGCCGAGAGCGAGAACGCTTCGCTGCCGTTGCCACGATTGGTGAGCATCGCGGGGAACGTCGCCGGTGCTCGCCGATCGCCCACCGTCAACGACAGGTCCAGCCGTTCGACGACAAGGAAGGTCACCGCGTTCGACGGGGCCGCGATCGGATTGCCGGCGACGTTTGCGGACGCCGCTGCGACGTTGGTGATCGCGGTTCCCGCGCGCGTCTGCGCCTGCGCCCGTTCGGCCGCCAGCAGCGACAACAACGCGACGACCACCATGAGCACAGGTGGAAGCCGGTAAGTTGTCGCTTCGGATACAGAATGGATGCGCAAGTGACCCCCTCGATCGGAGGTGTTTTCATGCAGCTGGCTAAACGGATTCTTACAAAACCAAAGTGAGACACTTTAGTTCTGGTGAAGACACTCTAGGTCTCCTATCGCTTACTGGACGCGGAGCAGCAGATCGCGCCGCCATCCTCCGATAAACTCAAATTGAGGCCTATCGTCTCTCGCCGGCCGCGCCCGGACGACTCACTTGGGTGCGGTTGCGCTGAGATAGGCCTCCAGCGCGGATTGTCCCGCGTACGTCAGCGACACCTCGATCCGGCGCCGATCGAGCGGGTCCGTCGCGCGCGTGACGAGGCCGAGCCGGTCCAGATGGTCGATCCAGCGCTGCGATGTGGTCGCCGGCGCGTCCACCATCGCCACCAGCGACTTGACGTTCATCGGATGCCCATTGCGATCGGCGATGTAGATCGCGATCAGCATGTCCCAACCCGGTTCCCGGAACAGATCGGCCGGCAGGAACCGCTTGCGCAACTGACGATGGCGCAGCAGCCCGGCCGCTTGTTGGGCCATCGCCTGTTGCGGCGAGGCCGCGACGATCGTCGGCGCCCCTTCGGTTGCATCCGCAATCCGGCTAAGATCGCTCGTCACGTCGCGTAAACGCAGCATGATGTCCTTGATTCGATGTTCCACTGATGTCGTCATCGCACCCACGGCATGTTAACCGAGATGAATGTTAAGCGAACGGGGTCGTGACGCAATCTACGAAATAGGGTCAGCAATCCTTATCAAAACCGAAGTGGGGTAGAGTCGGGAACGGTGGCATCGCTTTTCGTCTGGCAGGCGGGCGTGCTAGCGGCTCCAAGACGATAGACCTGGCAGAGGACCCGGCAGTGACCCCCGATTTCGACTTCGCCTTGGGCGAGACCGCGGAGATGATCCGCGACAGCACCCGTCGGTTTGCGACCAACCGGATCGCCCCGCTTGCCATACGGATCGATGCGGAGGACTGGTTCCCCCGCGACGAGTTGTGGCGCGCGATGGGCGAATTGGGGCTGCACGGCATCACCGTTGAGGAACAATGGGGCGGCCTCGGCCTCGGCTATCTCGAGCATGTCGTCGCGGTGGAGGAGGTGAGCCGTGCGTCCGCCTCGATCGGGCTCAGCTACGGCGCGCATTCCAACCTGTGCGTCAACCAGATCCGCCGCTGGGGAAGCGACGAGCAGAGGGCGAAGTATCTGCCCAGACTGGTGAGCGGCGAGCATGTCGGCAGCCTCGCGATGTCGGAGGTGAGCGCGGGATCCGACGTCGTCTCGATGAAGCTCAAGGCCCGCGCGACGGACGCCGGCTATGTGTTGGACGGCACCAAGTTCTGGATCACCAACGCGACTTACGCCGATACGCTGGTCGTCTATGCCAGGACGGGGGAGGGCAGCCGCGGCATCACGGCCTTCCTGATCGAGAAGGGCATGGCCGGTTTCTCGATCGGCCAGAAGATCGACAAGATGGGCATGCGCGGATCGCCGACCGCCGAATTGGTGTTCCAGGACTGCGAGGTGCCGGCCGCGAACGTCATGGGGCCGCTGAACGGCGGCGTTGGCGTGCTAATGAGCGGGCTGGATTACGAGCGCGCGGTCCTCGCGGGCATCCAGCTCGGCATCATGCAGGCGTGTCTCGACGTCGTCGTGCCCTATGTCCGCGAGCGCCGGCAGTTCGGGCAGGCGATCGGCGGCTTCCAGTTGATGCAGGCCAAGGTCGCGGACATGTACGTCGCGCTCAACTCGGCGCGCGCCTATGTCTATGCGGTGGCGCGAAGCTGCGACCTCGGCCGCACCACGCGGTTCGACGCGGCGGGCGCGATCCTGCTGGCGAGCGAGAACGCGGTGCGCGTCGCGCTGGAGGCGATCCAGGCGCTCGGCGGCGCGGGCTATACCAAGGACTGGCCGGTGGAACGGTATCTGCGCGATGCCAAGCTGCTCGACATCGGCGCGGGCACCAACGAGATCAGGCGGATGCTGATCGGCCGGGAACTGATCGGCCACAACCCGCCGGTGGCGCAGTGAGGGGCTGCTCCATCATCCTCCCCGAGCTTGTCTCGGGGAGGGGGACCATGCGCAGCATGGTGGAGGGGCAGGGCGCTTTCCCGCCGCTGACGCGGCGGCCCCTCCACCAGCCTCCGGCTGGTCCCCCTCCCCGAGCAAGCTCGGGGAGGATGGGCTCGTGACCGCCCCCGTACTCGATACCAAACTGGCGCCCGACGGCGACGCCTTCCGCGCCAATGCTGCGCACAATCGCGCGCTGGTCGCGGAGCTTCGCGCCAAGGTCGCGGGGGCCGCGCTCGGCGGATCCGCCGCCGCCCGCGAGCGGCACGCGGCGCGTGGCAAGCTGCTGCCCCGCGAGCGCGTCGAACGTCTGCTCGATCCCGGATCGCCGTTCCTGGAGATCGGCCAGCTTGCCGCTCATGGCCTCTATGGCGGCGAGGTGCCGGGCGCAGGGGTGATCGCGGGCATCGGCCGCGTGTCGGGGCGCCAGTGCATGATCGTCTGCAACGACGCGACCGTGAAGGGCGGCACCTATTACCCGCTGACCGTCAAGAAGCACCTGCGCGCGCAGGAGATCGCGGCCGAGAACCGACTGCCGTGCCTCTATCTGGTCGATTCGGGCGGCGCCAACCTGCCACACCAGGCCGAGGTGTTCCCGGATCGTGACCATTTCGGACGCATCTTCTACAATCAGGCGACCATGTCGGCCGCCGGCATCGCGCAGATCGCCTGTGTGATGGGCAGCTGCACCGCCGGCGGCGCCTATGTCCCCGCCATGAGCGATGAGAGCGTGATCGTGCGTGGGCAGGGCACCATCTTCCTCGCCGGCCCGCCGTTGGTGAAGGCCGCGACCGGCGAGGTCATCTCCGCGGAGGAACTGGGCGGCGCGGACACGCACGGGCGCCGCTCGGGCGTGGTGGACCACGTCGCCGAGAACGATCTCCATGCGCTGACGATCGTGCGCGACATCGTCTCGACGCTGCCGCCGGCCGAGCAGGCCTGCGTCAACCGCCGCGAACCGCGCCCGCCGCGTCACGCCGCCGAGGAGCTGTACGGCGTCATCCCCGATGATGTGCGCGCGCCCTACGACGTGCGCGAGGTAATCGCGCGGCTGGTCGACGGATCGGAGTTCCACGCGTTCAAGCCGCTGTACGGCGCGTCGCTCGTCTGCGGGTTCGCGCACGTCTGGGGCCTGCCGGTGGCGATCCTCGCCAACAACGGCGTGCTGTTCTCCGAATCCGCGCAGAAGGGCGCGCACTTCATCGAACTGGCGCAGCAGCGCCGCGTGCCGTTGCTGTTCCTCCAGAACATATCGGGCTTCATGGTCGGCGGCCGATACGAGGCGGAAGGGATCGCCAAGCATGGCGCGAAGCTCGTGACGGCGGTCGCGACGGCGACGGTGCCCAAGATCACGATCCTGATCGGCGGCAGCTTCGGCGCGGGCAATTACGGAATGGCCGGCCGCGCCTATGGCCCACGCTTCCTGTTCAGCTGGCCCAATGCGCGGATCAGCGTGATGGGCGGCGAACAGGCGGCGAGCGTGCTCGCGACCGTCCACCGCGACGCAGGAATCTGGACGCCCGAGGAGGCGGAGGCGTTCAAGGCCCCGATTCGGCAGAAATACGAGGACGAGGGCAATCCCTATTACGCCACCGCCCGCCTTTGGGACGATGGCGTGATCGATCCCGTACAGACGCGCGACGTGCTGGGCCTGGCCTTGGCCGCGACGTTGGAGGCGCCGATCGCGGAGACACGCTTCGGCGTGTTCAGGATGTGACTAACACGGTTATCATCGCCGGCTCCGGTCATCCGGATGTGGCAACGGCCGCGACGCTGAAAGCGGCTCTGGACGCAGCCGAGAACGGCATCAGCGATCGCTTCGTTATCATCGAGCGAGCAGACGAGACCTACATGCAATGTCTCGTGACTAGCGGATGGCGCCTTGAGAAGAGAGAGGGCGATAAGTCCAATCACTATGTCGCCAGTAGGCACGACAAAGACGTGTTGACTGAACAGAGACTCGCTTTCCTGGCTAAGATCGCCGATCGAGGCGAGGCTTTGATATCAAAGTTAGACCGAAACGATGTCGAAGACGCCATGATCGCCTATATGTCGGGACAGGATAATCCTCATTGGCTGATCTGGAGTCGGATCACGGTATGATCCGGTCGCTCCTCATCGCCAACCGCGGCGAGATCGCCTGCCGCGTTATCCGCACCGCGCGGGCGTTGGGCATCCGTACGGTCGCCGTCTATTCGGATGCCGACGCGCAGGCGCTGCACGTCCGCCAGGCCGACGAGGCGGTGCATATCGGCGCGTCGCCGGCGCGCGAAAGCTATTTGGTCGGCGAGCGGATCATCGCCGCGGCGTTGTCGAGACGGGCGGAGGCGATCCATCCGGGCTATGGCTTCCTGTCGGAGAACGCCGAGTTCGCGCAAGGCGTGATCGACGCTGGGCTGGTGTGGGTCGGCCCACGCCCTGATTCGATCCGGGCGATGGGGCTGAAGGACGCGGCCAAGGCGCGGATGATCGCCGCGGGCGTGCCGGTGACGCCGGGCTATCTGGGGGATGACCAGTCGCCGGAACGGCTGCAGGCGGAGGCCGACGCGATCGGCTATCCGGTGCTCATCAAGGCGGTCGCGGGCGGCGGCGGCAAGGGCATGCGGCAAGTCGATGCTGCGCAGCAATTCGGTGCAGCATTGCAGTCGTGTCGACGCGAAGCGGCATCCTCGTTCGGCGACGACCGGGTACTGATCGAGAAATACATCCTCTCGCCGCGGCACATCGAGGTGCAGGTGTTCGGCGACACGTACGGTCAGGTCGTCCACCTGTTCGAACGCGACTGCTCGCTCCAGCGTCGCCACCAGAAGGTGATCGAGGAGGCGCCCGCGCCGGGCATGGACCCGCACACGCGAGAGCTGGTCTGCGCGTCGGCCGTCCGGGCCGCGGAGGCGGTCGACTATGTCGGCGCGGGCACGATCGAGTTCATCGCCGACGCGAGCGAGGGGCTGAGAGCGGACCGCATCTGGTTCATGGAGATGAACACGCGGCTCCAGGTGGAGCATCCGGTGACGGAGGAGATCACCGGCGTCGATCTGGTCGAATGGCAATTACGCGTGGCGTCGGGCGAGCCGTTACCTAGGCGGCAGGAGGAGTTGAGCATCGACGGCTGGGCTATCGAGGCGCGGCTGTATGCGGAAGACCCGGCGAAGGGGTTCTTGCCGAGCGTCGGGCGGCTAGAGATATATCGACGTCAGGATACAGTCCGGGAAGACACCGGCGTGTCCGAAGGCGATGTGATCTCGCCGTTCTACGATCCGATGATCGCTAAGTTGATTGCACATGCCGGCAACCGCCTCGACGCGATCGAACAGCTAAGCGCGGCTTGCCACGCAACCGACATCTATCCCGTCAGGACCAATGCTGCCTTTCTGCGTAGAGCTCTGGACGACGATGGTTTCCGAGCTGGGCATGTCGACACCGGCTTTATCGAGCGAAATGCATCCACGCTGATACCGCCGGACGCTCCTCGTGAGACTGTCTTCCATGACGCTGTCACCACCTTGGCGGCCTATGAACAGGAGGGAAGAGCATTCTCCAGCAACGGCGCCGAGCCGCTTGCCGATCCTTCGGGCAAACCTTGGCGTGATATCACGGGTTTCCGATTGAACGGTCTTTCGAACCTAACCATCCGCGTGATGCATGCCGGCCAGGTGCACGAACGTGATCTAACTGCGACTTGGCAGAACCGCTTTCCGGTGTTTGCCGAACCTGTGTCGGACGGCTTCGTGATCTGGGACGATGCGCAGAACTTCCTTTTCAAGCCCGAGCGGCACGACGGGATCGCCACGGGCACTGCCGCCGACGGCGCGATCCTCTCGCCGATGCCGGGCCGCGTCATCGCGGTGGAGGTCGCCGCGGGCGACGCGGTCGCCAAGGGGCAGCGGCTCGTCGTGCTGGAGGCGATGAAGATGGAGCATGAGCTCATCGCGCCGTTCGACGGGACGGTCGCGGCGGTCAATGCGAGCGTGGGCGGGCAGGTGACGGAGGGGACGCTGCTGGTGCGGGTGGAGCGGGCGGATGCCGCCGGCCGCGATCCTTTTCCTTCGTCACCCCGGCCCTGAGCCGGGGCCCCGCTGCCTTTCGAAGCCGGCGGCTCAAGAAGCGGGACCCCGGGTCAAGCCCGGGGTGACGAATGAGGGTCGGCTTGGAACCTCAACCCCGCGCCGTCCGGAACCGCGCCAGCCCGGCTTCCAGGTCCGCGATCAGATCGTCCGCGTCCTCCAGTCCGATCTGCAACCGCACCAGCGGCCCGGCGTAGCGGCGCTTGGCGACGGTCCGGTATCGTTCCGGATCAATCGGCAGCGCCAGGCTCTCGAACCCGCCCCAGCTATAACCGATGCCGAAATGCTTCAGGCCGTCGATGAACGCCGCCCGTGACGCCTCGTCGCCATCGCGCAGCGCAAAGGCGAACAGGCCCGATGCGCCCGTGAAGTCGCGCAGGAACGTCTCGTGTCCGGGGCAGCCGGGCAGGGCGGGATGCAACACCTCGCCCACCTCCGGCCGTTCGGCGAGCCAGCGGGCGATCCGCAGTGCGCTTGTCCCGTGCTGGCGCAGCCGTACCGCCATCGTGCGGAGGCCCCGGCTCGCGAGCCAGGCGTCGTCGGGCGCGACGTGCTGGCCGAGCTGGAAGCTCGCGTCGCGAAGGCGCGCGAACCGGCCGGGGGCGGCGGTGACCGAGCCGAGCATGACGTCCGAATGGCCGACGACATATTTGGTGCAGGCCAGGATCGCATAATCGACGCCAGCCGCGATCGCCGGGAACAGCAGCGGCGTCGCCCAGGTGTTGTCGAGCAGCGTCACGATCCCGCGCGCCTTCGCGACCGCGCAGATGGCTGGGACGTCGCCCACCTCGAACGTCAGGCTGCCGGGGCTTTCGAGGAAGATCGCCTTTGTCGCCGGGCCGATCAGCTCGGCGATCCCTGCGCCGATCAGCGGGTCGAAGTAGCGCGTCGTGATCCCCATCCGCCTGAGCAGGCCCTCCGCCAGATTGCGCGTCGGATCATAGGCGTTGTCGACCAGCAGCAGCTCGTCGCCCGGTGACAGCACGGCGAGCAGCGCGGCCGCGATCGCGGCGACGCCGGACGGGTAGAGGAACGTCCCCTCCGCTCCCGGCTCCAGCTCCGTCAGCGCGTCGGCGAGGCTCCACTGCGTCGGCGTGCCGCGGCGGCCGTAGAACAGCCGGTGGTGCGTGTTCGCCGCCCCCGCCGCGCGCAGGTCCGCGACGCTGTCGTACAGGATGGTGGACGCGCGCCAGACGGGCGTGTTGACGATCCCTTGCGTCCACTCGGGTCGGCGCCCTGCCTCGACGACGCGGGTCGAGGAGCCGTGCGGGGTCTCGGGATCGTTCATGCCGGGCCGATCGCTTTCGGGGTGGAGGGGTCGGCGCCCCATTCGGACCAACTGCCGTCGTACAGCGATGCCTGGTGACCGAGCAGGTGCGCGCCGAACGCGAGGACGGCGGCCGTGACGCCGGACCCGCACGTCGTCACCAACGGTCGGTGCCAGTCGACCCCGGCGTCCGCGAAGGCGGTTTCCAGCTCCGCGCCGCGCTTCCAGATGCCGTTGGACGCGAATAATTGCGTGTACGGCAGGTTGGCCGAGCCCGGGATATGGCCGGCGGCGGTGCCGGGACGCGGGTCGGCCTCCTCGCCGGTGAAGCGCGCCGCCGAGCGGGCGTCGACGATCCGCGCGCCACCATCGGAGACGAGGGCGCGCATCTGGTCGAGCGTCCGCAGCCGAGACGCGTCGGGCAGGGCGCTGACGGTGCCGCGCGCCGGCTCGGCCTCGTCCCCGGCCGCGAGCGGACGGCCCTCGGCTCGCCACCTGGCGATGCCGCCGTCGAGCAGTGCGACGCGGGTGATGCCGAATGCCACGAGCAGCCACCAGGCGCGCGCCGATGTGTGATGCTGCACGTCGTCGTACAGCACAATCCGGCTGTGGGCGGCGATGCCCAGCGCCCGCAGCCGCTCCGTTACCAGCGCGGCGGCCGGGATCGTCGAGGGAAGGGCCGCGTCCCGATCGACCAGCGTATCGAGGTCGAGGAAGCGCGCGCCCTGGATGTGCCCAGCGCGGTAGGCAGCAAGCGGGTCGCGGGGTGCGGAACCGGGGATGGTGGACGTATAGCTCGCATCGAGCACCACCAGATCGGCCTCGTCCAGATGCTCGGCGAGCCATGCGGGGGTGACGAGCGCGTCCATGTCCGCCGTGCCTAAAGGCTTCGGCGCGGTGCCGCCACCCCGGCCGGGTCAGTAGCCGGAGGGTTCCGCGTCCAGCTTGGCGAGGAACGTCGCGGCCTGCGCGCGCACCTCCGCCTGCGTCTCCGGCGCGAACCGGCGCCAAGTGGCATAGGGGTTGCGCATCCGCCGGTTGCCGGCGAGTTTCTCCTCGTTGCGCGCCATGAAGTCCCAATAGAGCGCGTTGAACGGGCAGGCATCCTCGCCGACGCGCTTGGTCACGTCGTAGCGGCAGTTGCGGCAGTAATCGCTCATCCGGTTGATGTACGCGCCGGAGCCCGCGTACGGCTTGGACCCGAGCAGGCCGCCATCGCCGAACTGGCTCATCCCCAGCGTATTGGGCAACGCCACCCATTCATAGCCGTCGATGTAGATCTCCAGATACCAGCGATGCACCTGCGCCGGGTCGGCGCCGATCAGCAGCGCGAAATTGCCCGTGATCATCAACCGCTGGATATGGTGCGCGTGCGCGGTCGCCATCGTCTGTCCCAGCGCTTCGGCGAGGCAGCGCATGTCGGTCTCGCCCGTCCAGTACCAGCGGGGCAGCGGGCGGTGGGCGTTGAGGAAGTTGCGCTTGATGTAGTCCGGCCCCTCGCGCCAATAGATGCCGCGCATGTACTCGCGCCAGCCGATCAGCTGGCGGACATAGCCTTCGACCGAGTTTAGTGGCGAGCGGCCGGCGCGATATTCGGCCTCTGCCCGATGGGCGAGGTCGAGCGGATCGAGCAGTCCGGCGTTGATGTAGGGCGACAGGATCGAGTGCCACAGGAACCGCTCGCCGACGAGCATCGCATCTTCGTAATCGCCGAACTGCGGGAGCGCGTGCTCCATGAAATACGCCGTCTGCCGCTCCGCATCCGCCGCCGTCACCGCATAGTCGAAGTCGTCGAGACTGCCCGGATGATCGGGGAAGCGCGTCGCGACCAGCGCCAGCACCTCGGCCGTGATCGCGTCAGGCGGAAAGGCGAGCGGGCGCGGCATCAGCAGATCGGCCTTTGCAGGCTTGCGGTTCTCCTTGTCGAAGTTCCACCGGTCACCAGTCGGCTTCGCGCCGTCCATCAGCAGGCCGGTCTTCTTGCGCATGTCGCGGTAGAACCACTCCATGGTCAGCTCCACGCGGCCTTCCGCCCATTTCTCGAACTCGGCATGGGTCGCGATGAACCGCGTGTCGGGCCGGATGTCGACGGGGATGCCGAACAGCGTCTCCCACGCCTGCTGCATCGCCAGCACGCGCCATTCGGCGCCTTCCGTCGTGACGATCCGCTCCGGCGCGATCTCGGAGACAATGCGCGCGACCTCGCCGGTGAAGCTGCCGGAATTGTCCGGGTCGTCGAGCGCGACGTAGCGTACCTGCCATCCCGCAGCCCGCAGGGCCTCGGAATGGTGGCGCATCGCTGACAGGATGAACGCGATCTTGCGCTGGTGGTGGCGGACGTATGTCGTCTCCTCCGCCACCTCCATCATCAGCACCACCGCGTCCGCCTGGTCGACCCCGTCGAGCGACGACAGCGAGGGTGAAAGCTGGTCGCCCAGCACCGGGATCAGGATCGTCATGGCGCCGGTGGTATCCTCGCGGTCGACGCCTAGATAGGGGCGATGACGCCCGTTTACCTAGGCCAGCCCAGCCGCCTTCCCGCCAGCCCCGACGAGGCTGCGCTCGACTATGTGCCCAACCCGCGCGCCGGCTCGCGCTATCTCGTGCGGTTCGCGGTGCCCGAGTTCACGTCGCTGTGCCCGGTTACCGGCCAGCCGGATTTCGCGCATCTCGTGATCGACTATGTGCCCGACGCGACGATCGTCGAATCGAAATCGCTCAAGCTATTCCTCGGCAGTTTCCGCAATCACAATGCGTTTCACGAGGATTGCACCGTCGGTATCGGCGAGCGGCTGTTCGGGGAGATGAGGCCGCATTGGCTGCGGATCGGCGGCTATTGGTATCCGCGCGGCGGCATCCCCATCGACGTCTTCTGGCAGAGCGCAGCGCCGCCTGCGGACATATGGCTGCCCGATCAGGGCGTCGCTCCCTATCGCGGTCGCGGCTGAGCCATGACCTGAGCTCTGTTGCAACGCGGCATCATCGCAACCATCTTGGGAGAAGATCGTTCATCGCCGGTACAGCCAGCGACTGTCGGTCGCTCAGGAGGATCGATTTCGGTGAGCCAGCATGTCGCGACGGTCGATCACATTGCCCTGATCGGCAACTTTCTTCCCCGCAAGTGCGGGATCGCGACGTACACCACCGACACGTACAAGGCCCTGCGCGCCAGCTTCCCGGATCTGGCGATCGACGTATACGTGATGGACGATCACCACGCGCCCTACGCCTATCCGCCCGAGGTAACGCGGAGCATCCCGCAGAACGACCTAATGGCGTATCTCTCGACGGCGCGAGCGATCGAGGAGAGCGGCGCCCAGGCGATCTGGCTCCAGCATGAATACGGCATCTTCGGAGGCGCGGCGGGCGAGCATATCCTGACGCTGCTCGATCGGACGTCCCTGCCGCTGATCGTGACGCTCCACACGGTCCTCGAGCGGCCAAGCGCCGACGAGCGTCGGGTGATGGAGGGGCTGTTGCGGCGGGCCGCCAAGGTGATCGTGATGGCCGAGAAGGGTCGCGAGATCCTCCAGCGCGTGTACGGCGCCAATCCGCGCTCGCTAGCGATGATCCCCCATGGCGTGCCGGATCGTCCGTTCCACGAGGCAGACGAGTTCAAGGAGCGTTTCGGCTGGGCGGGCCGTCAGGTCGTGCTGACCTTCGGGCTGCTCGCTCCTAGCAAGGGCATCGAAACGATCATCCGTGCGCTTCCGACGGTAGCAGCGGCGCATCCTGCGGTGCTGTACGTGGTACTCGGCGCGACGCATCCAAACCTGGTCGCGTATGAGGGCGAGGCCTATCGCGACCGGCTGGTGGCGCTCGCGGCCGAGCTGGGTGTCGGCGGGAACATCCAGTTCTTCGACGCTTTCGTCGAGCATGACGCGTTGATCGACTATCTTCAGGCGGCGGACATCTACGCGACGCCCTACGTCAATCCCGCGCAGATCACGAGTGGGACATTGTCCTATGCGGTCGGCGCCGGCAAGGCGGTGGTCTCCACGCCGTACGTCCATGCGACCGAGATACTGGCTGACGGTCACGGCGTGCTTGTCGACTTCGGCGACAGCGAGGGGTTCGCGCGTGAGATCAACGATCTGCTCGGCTCCGATCGCAACCGCAGCCGCTTGTCGCAGCGGGCGTATCAGCGCGGTCGCACGATGATCTGGTCTCGGCTGGCGGAGCGTGCGATGGTCGAGATGGAAGCGGCACTGGCGACGAAGCCACGGCGTATCGTCTCTGCGGGCAACGCGCCGGCACGCGCGCTGTCGCCCGACTTCGCGGCGGTGGAGCGGATGACTGACTCGACCGGCATGCTCCAGCACTCGATCTATTCGGTCCCCGATCGGCGTCACGGGTACTGCATCGACGACAACGCCCGCGCGCTGATGCTGACCCACATGATCGCCGACATGCCGGAGGATCAGCGCGATCGCTGGACGACGATCTACGCGTCGTTCCTGCAATATGCGTGGAACCCGGATCGCCGCCGGTTCCGCAACTTCATGAACTTCGACCGGACGTGGTGCGAGGACGTGGGGTCGGAGGACTCCAATGGCCGTGCGCTTTGGGCGCTCGGCATCACCGCGCGCGATGCGAAGGTCCGCAAGCACCGGGACTGGGCGATCGCGATGTTCGATCAGGCCGGCAGCCTGGCGCTCGAACTGCAGAGCCCGCGTGCTCAGGCGTTCGCGATGCTCGGCGCGGCGGCGATGCTGGAGGCGCTGCCAGGGCACGAACTGTCGCGCACCATCCTCGCCCGCTTCCCCGACGAACATCTGGCGCTCCTGGCCGAGGCGCGCCGGCCCGAGTGGCGCTGGTTCGAGATCGTGCTCGCTTATGACAACGCCCGCCTGCCGCAGGCCCTGATCCGCGCCGGGCAGGCGCTCGGGCGCGACGATCTGGTCCGTTGCGGCCTCGACACGCTCGACTGGATCGTCGGCATGCAGACGAGCCCCGAGGGCCGGTTCCGCGCGATCGGCACCGAGAGCTTCGGCCGTCCGTATGAGGAGCCGCTCGCGTTCGATCAGCAGCCGCTCGAAGCGCAGGCGACGATCGACGCGTGCGCCGCCGCGCATGACGCGACCGGCGATCCGCGGTGGATCGAGGAAGCGACCAAGGCGTACCGCTGGTATCTCGGCTCCAACGATCTCGACCTGCCGCTCGCCAGCCAGAGCGATGGCGGCTGTTTCGACGGGCTGATGCCGACCGGCCTCAACCGCAATCAGGGTGCCGAGTCGATTTTGGCGCTGCAAATGGCATCCTGTGCGATTTCGGGGCTTTCGCAAGCGTCCGCGGGCGTGGCAGGGACGGAGCGCGCCGTCGCCTGATCGCCCGGCGCCGACAGGGTAATCGGGGCGCAGCGCAGGCGTGAATCTCTTCAATCACCAGTTGCGGCTGCATGCCGACCCGTCGCGGGTCGTGGTGCGTCCCTTTCACCTCGCCTGGGCGCCGACCGCCAACGGACCGAGCCGTGCCGAACGGCTGGTGCGCGAGGTGCTGGAGATGTCGCCGGGCGAGGCGCGCGATCAGCTTGAGTTGGTGCTGCGCGATTTCGAGGCGCGCCACTGGCAGACTCGGCGCGTGTTCATGACCCGCTACGACGAGATCGAGGACGTGATGCGCCTCGACGGCGCGGAGATCGGCGACGAGAAGCGACAGCTGATCGGCGCCTATTTCTGCCACGAGTATAGCTATGCCGCCGCCGCGCTGATGAACCCGAGCGCGGTGCCGCATTTCGACCAGTCGGGCATGCCGGCGGGGTCGATGCGCATCCTGATGTCGCTGCGCGCGGTGGGGGAGGGGCATATCTCGTCCGTCGCCTTCCGCGAGGGGATCATCACCGAGAGCCACGAGATGACGCTGGCGCCCGAGCCGCCGTTCGCGACCGCGACCGACAGCCCCGGCCATGGCGAGGAGGAACTGCCCGAGGGGCCGGTGACGGTCTATCGCCACCGCGATTCGACGTTATCGGGGACGGTCATCTTCCCGATCACGCGCGCGCAGTCGAAGGGGCTGGAGGACCTGCGCCTCGTCCAGTTCGAGCATGGGGACGGCAGCACGGAGTGGCTGGGCACCTATACCGCCTACAACGGATCGATCATCCAGTCCGAGCTGATGCGCACCCGCGACTTCCGCTCGTTCGATCTGGTGCCGATGACGGGCAGCGCGTCGCGCAACAAGGGCATGGCGCTGTTCCCGCGCAAGGTGGGCGACAAGTACATGATGATCGGGCGGCAGGACGGGGAGAACCTGTTCCTGCTCCAGTCGGACAGCCTGACGCATTGGGACGAGGGCGCGATGATCCTGAAGCCCGAATATCCCTGGGAACTGGTCCAGATCGGCAATTGCGGCGCGCCGCTGGAGCTGGACGAGGGCTGGCTGCTGCTGACGCATGGCGTCGGCGCGATGCGGAAATATTCGATCGGCGCGGTGCTGCTCGACAAGCGCGATCCGTCCAAGGTGATCGGGCGGACGAAGCTGCCTATACTGGCGGCGGCGGACCAGGATCGAGAGGGGTATGTGCCGAACGTCGTCTATACATGCGGCGCGATCAAGCATGGCGATACGTTGTTCATGCCTTATGGAATTGCGGACAGCTCAGTGGGGTTCGCGTTCGTGCCGGTGAAGGAGATGTTGAACGCCATGGCGTAGGCGCGGCTACGCCCGCGCCGATGCCGGGAAAGCGGCACCGCGATGGTCGGCTGTTCAACGTCACGCCAGTGGCTCTGCCTTCTATGCTTCATCTTTCATCGTTGCTTCTTTCCATCGTCACCCCGGCCTTGAGCCGGGGCCCCGCTTCTTCAGACCAACGCCGATCCGAGGTCTCGCCAGTCGCGATTGTCCTTTTCGATCAGCTCGAACTTCCACTCGCGCCGCCAGCGTTTCAAACGCTTCTCGTGCGCGATGCCGTTTTCCAGAGTGTCGCATCGTTCTGCCCACACGAGCCGAATGAGCCCGTATTTTCGACAGAATGTCGATCCCGCACCGCATCGATGCTGCTCAACACGCCTCGCGAGATCCGCGGTGACGCCGACGTACATCGTGCCGCGATAGCGGTTCGCCATGATGTAGACCCAACCGCCGAGCCGATCGTCCATACAAGGCTAGAAAAACAGCGGGGCCCCGGGTCAAGCCCGGGGTGACGATGGAGCGGAGGGCAGGCGTCCTTGGGTAACCACCCCCCGCGCTCGCCGGTACAACCACCACGTCAGCGCCAGGAACAGCGCCGTCCCCCCACCCAGCGCCCACGACCCAAACCCGTCCCCCACCACCGCCAGCGGCGCGTCCGTTCCCGCCGCCGCGACGATGCCCGCGAACGCCACGCCCCACAGGCTTTCGCCCACGATCATGCCCGTCGCCATCAGGATGCCCGTCCGCCGCGCGCCTTCCGGGTCTCGCGTCCCGTCCGCCCAGCGGTCGTACAGATGGCCGAGCACCGAGCCCAGCACCACGGGCAGCGTCACGCTCATCGGCAGGTAGATGCCGAGCCCGACGCCCAGCGGCGGCAGGCGGAGCAGCTTCGCGCGGCCCAGCCCCTCGTCCACCGCTACCGCGGCCACGCCCACCACCACGCCCCAGCCCAGCATGGCCCAGTTGAGGTCCCCGCCCAGCACGCCCTTCGCCAGCGCCGAGATCAGCGCCGCCTGCGGCGCTGCCAGCGCGTTCGGCCCCGCGCCCGGCATCCCGGCGAAGCCGAACGAGCGCATCATCAGCTCCAGCACCGGCGGAACCACCAGGCTGCCGAAGCCGACGCCGATCAGCAGCGCGACCTGCTGCTTCCACGGCGTCGCCCCCACTAACTGCCCGGTCTTCAGGTCCTGGAGATTGTCGTTGGAGATGGTCGCGACGCCGAAGACGATGCCGGTCACGATCAGCGCATAGGCAACCAGCGCCTGCGTCGTGCCCACCGGTTGCCCGCGCCCGAACAGCCCGACGAGCATCAGCGAGGCGGCGAGCACCGACAGCACGCCGATCCCCGACACCGGCGAGTTGGACGCGCCGATCAGCCCGGCCATGTACCCGCACACCGCCGCGATCACGAGGCCGATGACGAGCACGAAAACCAGCGCGCCCGCGATCAGCACGAACGCCGATCCCGCCAGCGGCCCACCCGCTATCACCGACCAGAGCAATCCCGCGATCGGCACCAGCACCGCCACGCTGCCGCCGACCACCCAGCCGAACGGCAGGTCGCGCTCCTCCAGCGCAACGATCTCGTCGCGGCCGCGCGCGCGCGATGCTGCGAGCGACGAGCGGATGCCGCCCAGCACCGGCCCGGCGATCTTCGCCAGCGTCCACACCGCCGCGACGCCGATCACGCCCGCGCCCAGGAAGCGCACGTCGGTGCGGAAGACGCCGCCGGCCCAGGCCTCCAGCCCGACGCCGGCCGCTGCGGGAGCGTGCGCGGTCAGGATCGGCAGCGCGATCCAGAAGCCGGTCGCGATCCCCGCCAGCATGGCCAGGCCGACCGACAGGCCGACGAGATGGCCGACGCCCAGCAGCGCGAACGACAGGCTGCCCGACACCTCGCTAGCGCCCGGCCCCACGCGGAACACCTTCGTCGCCTCCGCCACCGCGAGCCGGGTCTGCGTCAGGATCGCGAAGCCGGCCGACACCGCGGAGTTCAGCACGATGACGCGCAGCCCCGCCGCGCTCTCCTCCGCTCCTTCGCGGTCGCCGGCGCCGATGCGCAGCACCTCGGCGGCGGCATGGCCCTCGGGATACGGCAGGTCCGTATCCACCACCAGCGCGCGGCGGAGCGGCACGGAGAACATGACACCCAGCACGCCGCCGGTCGCGGTGATCCCCGCCGTCTGCCAATAGGGGAAGCCGTGCCACCAGCCGATCATGACGAGGCCGGGCAACACGAAGATGATCGCCGCCAGCGTGCCGGCCGCCGACGCGACCGTCTGGACGATGTTGTTCTCCCAGATCGTCGCGCCGGGCAGATAGCGCAGGATCGCCATCGAGATGACGGCGGCGGGGATCGAGGTCGCGAAGGTGAGCCCTACCTTCAGCCCCAGATAGACGTTGGCTGCGGTGAACAGCAGCGTGATGAACCCGCCGAGCAGGATGCCGCGCAGCGTAAGCTCGGCGGCGCCCGCGGGGCGGGGATCGAGGGTCGTCGGCTCAGCCACGGGCGGCTCCGGTCGCGGTACTGTGGCGGGGCGATCGGCGAAGTAGGTAACAGTAGGTAACACCAAAAACACTCTGTGCGCGCCGTGTCCGATAGCCGGACCTTGGGCATCTGCGGGTTGCGAGGCGGGCGGCGGCTTTGAGCGTGTGGTCGATCATCCTCCAAAGGATGACAGAAGGCGCCGATGTAGGACAGGGGCGAGTTCAGGACATCCTCGCGATATCCTGCGTAAGTTGTCGCGGTCACTTTGCTCGTCACCCCGGACTTGTTCCGGGGTCCAGCGCGGTCCGCTCCAAGCGGCGTGTGGGACGCGGACGACGCTGGATGCCGGAACAAGTCCGGCATGACGTAGGAGGGTGGGTCGACACCCCTGGCCCCGCTGGCTACCCGCGCCACGAACGACCGGGAGATACCGACATGGCGGAAGCGTTGCGCGTGGGGCTGGCGGGGCTGGGGACGGTCGGCGGCGGGGTGATGCGGTTGCTGGCGGCGAACGGCGAACTGGTCGCGCGACGCGCCGGCCGCGCGATCACCGTGACGGCGGTGTCCGCGCGCGACCGGCACCGCGATCGCGGGATCGACCTGTCGGGCGCCGAATGGGTCGACGATGCCGCCGCGCTCGCGCAACGCGAAGACGTCGACGTGGTGGTGGAGCTGGTCGGCGGCGCGGACGGCCCGGCGCTGGTGCTGGCGCGCGCCACGCTGGCGGCGGGGCGCCACCTCGTCACAGCGAACAAGGCGATGATCGCTCACCATGGCCTGGAGCTCGCGCGCGCGGCGGAAGGCGCCAAGGGCGGCGTTGGCGTCGCGCTCAAGTTCGAGGCGGCGGTCGCGGGCGGCGTGCCGGTGGTGAAGGGGCTGCGCGAAGGCGCGGCGGCGAACGAGATCGTCCGCGTCGCGGGCATCCTCAACGGCACGTGCAACTTCATCCTGACCAAGATGGAGGCGGAGGGGCGCGACTTCGCGGACGTGCTGGCGGAGGCGCAGCGGCTGGGCTTCGCCGAAGCCGACCCGAGTTTCGACATCGACGGCGTGGATGCCGCGCACAAGCTGGCCATCCTCGCGAGCCTCGCGTTCGGCACGCGGCCGGCGTTCGACCAGGTCGCCGCGACCGGCATCCGCCACGTGCTGGCCGCCGACATCGCGGAGGCGGCGGCGCTCGGCTATCGCGTGCGGCTGGTGGGGATCGCGGAAGCTGGGCCGCCCAATGGAGGCGGGGGCCTCTTCCAGCGCGTCCATCCGCATCTGGTTCCGCTAACCAACCCGCTGGCGCATGTCGCGGGGCCGCTCAACGCGGTGGTGGTGGAGGGCAATTTCGTCGGGCAGTTGCTGTTCCAGGGGCGCGGCGCAGGCGACGGCCCGACGGCGAGCGCGGTGGTGGCGGACCTGATCGACATCGCGCGCGGCGAGTTCGGGCCGCCCTTCGCGATGCCGGCCGAGTCGCTGGCCGAGGCACCGGCGGCGGACGCGGGTGAGCGGCGCGGGCGCGCGTACCTGCGCTTCACCGTCGCGGACAAGGTGGGCGTGCTCGCGGAGATCGCGGCGGCGATGCGCGACGCAGGCGTCTCGATCGAGAGCCTGATCCAGCGCGGACCCAGCGCGGTGCCGGGCTCCGACGGGCATGTGCTGGTGGCGATCGTCACCCACGAGGGCCCGGAGCGCTGCGTGGCGGCGGCGCTGGAGCGGCTTCGTGGCTCCCCAAGTCTCGCAGGCCAGCCCTTATGGATGCACCTTCTGTGACACGTCGACCGGCGGGTCGTCTTCCAGCGGGATGGCGACGCGGCCTGTCTTGTCCGGGTGCTTCGCGAACGCCTTCTTGACGAGGTTCGAGGCGCCGCCGAGCAGCGCCGGGATCGCATAGCCACCGCCGCCGATCGGGCAGCCCTCGCCATAGGCGCCGCATTCGGTGCCGATGCCCGGCCCGTCCAGCGCGACGGCGGCGCTCATGTCCGGGTTTGACGGCACCGCATGGTCGGGCACGCCGCGGAACTGCGGCAGCGGCAGGCGGGGTGCCAGCGTCTCGGGCCGCCCGCACACCACCACGTCGCCGCCGTCGTTGCTCGCGTTGGCGCAGGGTTTGGCGAGGATGTCGATCTTCTCGCCTCCCGCCGCCGGCGGCGTAGGCGGCGCAGCGGCGGAAGCCGTCGCGGCCTGGAGGAGGAAGAGCAGGGGGGCGATCATGTCAGGCCCTCCGCTGTCCACCGTCACCCCAGCGAACGCTGGGGTCGCTGCGTGTCAGGGTACGCGCGCGGCAGGCAGATGCCAGCGCTCGCTGGGATGACAGGATGGATGGATGCCTCACCCGACCCGCGCCACGCCCAGCCGGGGGATCTCGATCGCGGGGCAGCGGTCCATCACCACCTTCAGCCCGGCGGCTTCGGCGCGGGCGGCGGCGGCCTCGTTCACCACGCCCAACTGCATCCATATCGCCTTGGCGCCGATCGCGATCGCCTCGTCCACCGCGTCGCCGGCCGCGTCCGAGCGGCGGAAGATGTCGACCAGGTCGATGGGGTCGCCCAACTGCGACAGGTCGCGGAACACGAACTCGCCGTGGAGGTGCTCGCCGGTGATCTGAGGATTGACTGGAATGACGCGGTATCCGTGCGCCTGCAACGTGCGCATCACGCCCCAGGACGGCCGGTTCGGCCGATCGGAGGCGCCGACCAGCGCGATCGTACGGGTCTCCTCCAGCAGCGCCTTGATATCCTCGTCACGGGTCAGCGGCATGATCTGTCTCCGATGGGCGTAACGCGGCGGGACGGCGAGGGTTCAGTGCGCATCCAGCCAAGCGCCGACCTTCGCTGCCAGCGCCGAGAACACCCGATCGCCCTCCACCGCCGCCGGCGGCTCGCCCGCGTCGGAGGCGCGGCGGATCGCGATGTCGAGCGGCACGCGGCCGAGGAACGGGATGGCGAGCTCGCCCGCCGCCGCTTCCGCGCCGCCGTTGCCGAACGGGTCGGACGTCTCGCCGCACGCCGGGCAGACATAGCCTGCCATGTTCTCGACCAGGCCGACGATCGACACGCCCGCCTTCTGGAACAGGTCGATCGCGCGGCGCGCATCGATCAGCGCCAGGTCCTGCGGCGTCGAGACGATGACGGCACCCGTGGGGCGATACTTCTGGATCATCGTCAGCTGGATGTCGCCCGTGCCCGGCGGCAGGTCGAGCAGCAGCGTGTCGACCGCGCCCCAGTCGGCGTCGACCATCTGGCCCAGCGCGCCCGCCGCCATCGGCCCGCGCCAGGCGACCGCGCGGCCGGGCTCCACCAATTGCCCCATCGACAGCATCGGCACACCCCAGCGGGTGCGGACCGGGATCATCACCTTGTCCCGCGCCTCGGGCCGCTCGCCCTCCGCCTGCATGAGGCGGGGCTGGGAGGGGCCGTAGATGTCGGCGTCGACCAGCCCGACGCGGCGCCCGGCGCGCGCCATCGCGACCGCCAGGTTCGCCGACAGCGTCGACTTGCCGACCCCGCCCTTGCCGCTGGCGACCGCGATCAGCCGGCGGTGAGTGCGTTCGCTCGTGAGCGCGACGCGGACCTCCGCCACACCCGCCACGCCGACAGCCGCGGCGCGAACCGCGGCCTCCAGCACATCGCGCGCGGGCGCATGAAGGCCGGTCACGTCGAGGATCACGTCGGCGCGCGCGCCCGTCAGCCGCGCGGACGCGCGACCGCCCGCGACGGTGGAAAGTGCGTGAATGAGGGTGTCCTGTGTCATCGCCGGTCGACTTAGGAGCGCGCGCCCGGCTTGCCACTGTTTTTCCCGTCTGCTCAACCTATAAAGAAGGGCATGACGATCTCGATGGGGTGGTTCCAGCGCGCGCCCACGCTTCATGCAGACCAGCCCAAGGGGCCATGGGGTCCGGGCCAGAACGGTTCGGGCGGCGCTGGCAGTGGCGGCGACGGCGGCGTTCCCGGCGCGCGGGGCGGTCCGCGCAATCCCTGGTCGGTGCCGCCCAAGGCCGCCAAGCAGACCGCGCTCGACGACTTCCTGCGCCGGGCGCGCGGTGGCGGCGGTGGCGGCGGGCCCCTGTTGCCGCACACGGCCAACGCGCGTGCGCTATGGGGCATCGGCGCGGCGCTGATCGTCGCGGTGTGGATCCTCTACACCTCGATCCATCCGATCGGGCCGCAGCAGCGCGGCGTCGTCACCTATTTCGGCGCCTATGAGAAGACGCTGGAGCCGGGGATCAGCTTCACCCTGCCGGCACCGATCGCGGATGTGACCAAGGTCGACGTGCAGAACATCCGCACCGATGATCTGCCGGCGGACGGCGAGGGCAGCAACGGCGAGCGGCCGATGCTGACGCGCGACGGCAATCTGATCGATCTCGCCTGGTCGGTGCGCTGGAACATCAACAATCCCGAAGATTACGTCTTCCAGATCAAGGACCCGCGCGAGACGGTGCGCGCCGTCGCCGAGAGCGCGATGCGCGAGGAGGTGGCCAACGTCACGCTCGACGAGGCGCTGGGGCCGGGCCGTACCGCGATCGAGGGGCTGGTGCAGGAGCGGATGCAGCGCATCCTCGACGGCTATCGCTCGGGTGTGCGGATGGAGGGCGTCGCGATCAAGCAGGCCGATCCGCCCGCGACCGTCAACGACGCGTTCAAGGACGTGACCGCCGCGCAGTCAGACGCGGCGAGCGCGCACAACCAGGCGACGTCCTACGCGCAGCAGCGGATCGCGAAAGCACAGGCCGAGGCGGCGTCGTTCGACGTCTATTACACCCAGTACAAGCTCGCCCCAGAGGTGACGCGCCGGCGGATGTATTACGAGACGATGGAGGCCGTGCTGGCCGATACCGACAAGACGATTGTGGAGCCGGGCGGCGTGATGCCGTACCTGCCGCTTGACCGTGCGCACAAGCTGCCGGACGCGGCGGCGCCCGACGCCGCGGCGACCGCGCCCGCTTCGGGGGGTGGCCAGTGAACCCTGTCCTGCTGCGCAACCCGGTGGTGATCGGCATCCTGGCGCTGCTGCTCGTGATCGTCGCGGCGGCGACTTTCGCGATCGTGCCCGAAACCGAGCAGGCGGTGATCCTGCGGCTCGAACGGCCGGTCGCGGTGGTTAATCCGTATCGCGCGAGCGAGACGTTCGGCGACACGGGCGCAGGTCTGATCGCGCGCATCCCGTTCGTCGATCGGCTCGTGTGGGTGGACAAGCGCGTGCTCGACGTCGACGCGGAGAACCAGCAGGTGCTCTCGTCCGACCAGCAGCGATTGGAGGTCGACGCCTATGCCCGATTCCGCGTCATCAATCCGATGCGGATGGTCAACACCGCGCGCAGCGTCGAAGGCGCGCGTCAGGCACTGACGCCGCTGCTCGCTTCGGCGATCCGCAGCCAGATCGGCAAGATCCGCTTCCAGGTGCTGCTCAGCCCCGATCGCGACAAGGTGATGGAGGCGATCACCGCACGGTTGCAGCGCACCGCGTCGCAATATGGCGTCCAGATCGTCGACGTCCGGATCAAGCATGCCGACCTGCCGTCGGGCAGCCCGCTCGACCGTACGCTGGAGCGGATGCGGACCGCGCGCCAGCAGCAGGCGGCGTTCACCCGCGCGCAGGGCAACAAGGACGCGCAGATCATCCAGGCGAACGCCGACGCGCAGGCCGCGCAGATCTATGCCCAGGCGTTCAACAAGGACGCGTCCTTCTATGACTTCTACCGGTCGATGCAGTCGTATCGGCAGACGTTCATCCCGGGCCGCGCGGGCACCGGGCCCAAGGGCTCGACGAGCTGGGTGCTGTCGCCGAACAACAGCTATCTCAGGAACTTCGAGAACGGCGGCCGGTGACGCGGCCGGCCAAATCCGTGCCGGCGCCCGCCTTTCGGGCCCGTTCATATTCAATCCGCGTTCAGGCAGGGACGGGCATGGATCGCCCAACGATCGCCTGATGTCGCGTCCCTTGCGACCCGAGAGGAATTGACCACCGTGCGTTACGCCTACGCCCTCACCGGAGCCCTGTTGCTCGGCGGTACCGCCGCGACGCTTGCCATCCAGCACCCCGCCGACGCGCAGGCCGCGCAGAACGAGCCGGGCGCGATCCAGGCGAGCGCGCCCCGCGCCGGCGCGCCGATGAGCTTCGCCGACATGGTCGCGCGGCTGCAGCCGGCGGTCGTCAACATCTCGACCACGCAGAAGGTCACCGTTCAGCAGCAGCAGAACCCGTTCGCGGGCACGCCGCTGGGCGAGCTGTTCGGGCAGCAGTTCGGCGAGCCGGGCGGCGGCAGCGGCAGCGGCGGCACCCCGGTGACGCGCGAAGCGCAGTCGCTGGGATCGGGGTTCGTCATCTCGCCCGACGGCTACATCGTCACCAATAACCACGTCATCGCCGCCGGTATGAAGGGCGCGACGGTCGAATCGATTAAGGTCACGATGACGGACCGCAAGGAATATGTCGCGCGGCTGGTGGCGCGTGACCAGGCGAGCGACCTGGCGGTGCTGAAGATCACCGCGCCCGCGCCGCTGCCGTTCGTCAAGTTCGGCGACTCCTCGCGCGCGCGCGTCGGCGACTGGGTGATCGCGATCGGCAACCCGTTCGGGCTCGACGGCACCGTCACCGCGGGCATCGTCTCGGCGCTGCACCGGTCGACCGGGCTCGGCGTCTACGATCGCTTCATCCAGACAGACGCGGCGATCAACCAGGGCAATTCGGGTGGCCCGATGTTCAACATGAACGGCGACGTGATCGGCATCAACTCGCAGATCCTGGGCAGCCAGGGCGGCGGCAACATCGGCATCGGCTTCGCGATTCCAGCGGAAGAGGCGAAGCCGATCGTCGAGAAGCTGCGGGCGGGCGGCACGATCAGCCGCGGTTACCTGGGCGTCCAGATCGGGCCGGTGGACGACGACACCGCCGGTGCGCTGGGTGTCTCCAAGAACTCGGGCGAACTGATCGAGAGCGTCGAGCCGAGCGGCCCCGCCGCCAAGGCCGGCCTGCGCCAGGGCGATGTGGTGACGCGCGTCAACGGCACGGCGGTCACGCCCGACACGTCGCTGTCGTATCTCGTCGCGTCGGTCATGCCGGGCGGCACCGCGCGCCTGGACGTGATCCGCGACGGCAAGCCGGCCAGCGTCACCGCCACGGTCGGCACGCGTCCGTCCGAGGAGGCGCTTCTGGCGCAGCAGGGTGGGGACGACGATGGCGACGGCATTCCGGACGACACCGGCGGCCAGGCGCAGCCGTCCGCATCAGCTCCCCTCGGCCTGACCGTGCAGACGCTGACGCCGGCGATCGCGCGCTCGATCGGCGTTGCCGACGGGACAGCGGGCGTGGTCGTCTCGGCGGTCGAGCAGTCGAGCGACGCGGGCGCGAAGCTGAAGCGCGGTGACGTCATCAGCGCGATCAACTCGGCGCCCGTCCGCACGCCTGCGGACATCGCGCGCGGCGTCGCGGCGGCCAAGGCAGCGGGGCGATCGCAGGTGCTGCTGTTCATCACGCGTGGGCGGACCCCCGGCCATTACGTCCCGGTGAAGCTCAAGAGCTGATCGGCGGTCGGTCGAGCGCGCAAGGGGGCTGTCGCGAGGAATCGCGGCGGCCCTCTTTCATTTCGGGCCTGTCCCGGATGTGATCGCAGGGCTATGTCCCGCCCGGCAGTGCCTATGCTGGCATGCTGGAACGAAAGGCGCGACGCATGACCCTCGATCTCGACACGGGCCGCGACGGTTCCGCCGACTGGAACGCGGTCGGCGAGACGCAGCTGGCCGACGCGATCGATCTGCGCCGCGCGATCCACGCCGATCCGGAGATCGGGCTCGCCTGTCACCGCACGACCGCCAAGATCAAGGCGGCGCTCGCCGGCCTGCCGCTCGAGTGGCGCGAAGGACCTTCGACCAGCGGTGCGGTCGCGATCCTGCGCGGCGGGGGCAATGGTCGCACGGTCTTGTTGCGCGGCGACATGGACGCGCTGCCGATGACGGAGGAGACGGGACTGCCGTTCGCCAGCCGCATCCCCGGCGCGATGCACGCGTGCGGGCATGATTCGCATACCGCGATGCTCGTCGGCGCGGCCAAGGCGCTGTGCGCACGCGCTGAATCGTTGCCCGGCACCGTCGTCTTCATGTTCCAGCCGGGCGAGGAAGGCTATCATGGTGCGCGTCACATGATCGCCGACGGCCTGCTCGCCGATCCCGCGCCCGACGCCGCCTTCGCGCTCCACATCACGCCCAACCAGCCGGCCGGCGTGGTGGTCAGCCGGGCGGGAACGCTGATGGCCTCCACCGACACGCTGCGCGCGACCATCATCGGCCGCGGCGGCCATGCCGCGATGCCGCACGACTGCATCGATCCCATCCCGGTCGCCTGCGCGATCGTGATCGCACTGCAGACGCACGTCGCGCGCGTTGTGCCCGTCACGGATCCCGCCGTGCTGACGATCACCAAGTTCAACGCCGGCAGCGCGCACAACATCATCCCTGGTCAGGTCGAGCTGCTCGGCACGATGCGGACGCTGTCGGAAGCTACCCGCATCGGCTTGCGGGCCGCGTTCACGCGGATCGTCGAGGGCATCGCCGCCGCGCATGGCGCGACCGGGGTGGCGGATATCGAGCCGGGCTATCCGGTGACGGTCAACGATCCGGGCGCCGTCGATCTGGTGCAGGGCTGCGCCGTCGCGCTGGGCGGCGAGGACGCGTGGCGGATCATGCCGCCGATGATGGGGGCGGAAGACTTCTCCTATGTTCTCCAACAGACCCCGGGCGCCATGTCGTTCATCGGCGTCGCGCCCGAGGGGAGCGATCCTGCGACCAACCCGCCGCTCCACAACACCCGCATGACGATCGACGAGCGCGTGATGGCGCGCGGCATCGCGCTCCATTGCGCGATGGCGGAACGGTTCCTGGAGGGCGGGCTTGGGTAAGTCCCTCGTCACCTCGGCCTTGAGCCGAAGGCCCGCTGCTTCTCGCCGCCGTTGAAGAAGCGGGGCCCCGGCTCAAGGCCGGGGTGACGCAGAAGGCATATCCGACGTCACCAGCCGGCTTGGCCAGCCGATGCGCACCAGCAGCTCGTCCGGGCCGTTGAGCGCGAACTCGTACATGCCCCACGGCTTGTGCGTCGGCCGCTTCTCGCGCTCGATGATCTCGCCGGCGAATGCCGCGGCGAGGCGGTCGACCTCGTCGGTGTAGAGATACACGCCGAACGGTTGCGGCCCGGCACCAGCCAGCCCTCGACGGCGGGCTGGAGGTGGATCTCGCCGCCCTTGCCGTCGGACAGCATCCGATACGCGTCGTATCCGCCCGCCGGGTGCGGCGGCGGCACGAAGCCGAGCCGGCCGAAGAACGCCTCCGCCGCGTCGAGGTCGTTGCACGGCAGGATGGTGACGAGCCGGTGCGGTTCGGGCGAAGCGGGCATGGCGGTCTCCTTCGGCTTGCCTATAGGCAAGGCGATATCCTACGCGCGTAACACCATTTCCTGTCGGTGATTTCCATGTCCGCCATGTTCCGCATCACGCTGCCCGACGGTTCCGTCCGCGAGGTCGCGCCCGGTACCACGCCGGCGGACGTGGCGGCAGCGATCGGGCCGGGGCTCGCGAAGGCGGCGCTGGCGGCGCGGATCGCCACCGACGATGGTTGGCAGGTGCGCGACATCACGCGGCCGTTCGACGGCGACACGCACCTCAGCCTGGTGACGGCGAAGGACGAGGCCGACGCGCTGGAGCTCGTGCGCCACGACCTCGCGCACGTCATGGCCGAGGCGGTGCAGCACCTGTTCCCGCGCACGGAGATCACCTTCGGCCCCGCGACCGCCGACGGCTTCTATTACGACTTCGCCCCGCCTGCCGCTCATGGCCCATTCACCGAGGAGGACCTGCCCGGCATCGAGGCGGAGATGCGCCGCATCATCGCGCGCAACGAGCCGTTCGTTCGCGAGGTGTGGAGCCGGCAGCAGCTGATCGACCGGTGGAACAGCCAGGGCGAGCGCTTCAAGGCCGAATGGGCAGCGACGCTTCCCGAGGGCGAGGAACTGACGATCTATCGCCAGGGCGAGTGGCTCGACATGTGCCGCGGGCCGCACATGGCCTCCACGGGCAAGCTCGACCCGCAGGCGTTCAAGCTGACGCGCGTTTCGGGCGCATACTGGCGCGGCGACCAGAACAACGCGATGCTGTCGCGCATCTACGGCACCGGCTGGCTCAACAAGAAACAGCTCGACGCGCATCTGACGATGCTGGAGGAGGCCGCCAAGCGCGACCATCGCCGGATCGGCCAGGACATGGACCTGTTCCACCTCCAGCCCGAGGCGCAGGGGTCGGTGTTCTGGCACCCCAAGGGCTTCATCCTGTGGCGCGCGCTGGAGGCGTACATGCGCCGCCGGCTCGACGCGGCGGGCTATGAGGAGGTCAAGACCCCGCAGCTGATGGACGCGCGTCAGTGGGAGCAGTCGGGCCATTGGGGCAAGTATCGCGAAAACATGTTCGTCGTTCCCGACGAGATCCCGAACGCCGAGGACGAAGGCGAGATCTTCACCGGCACCGCCGATCTGATGGCGCTGAAGCCGATGAACTGCCCGGCGCATGTGCTGATCTTCCGTCAGGGCATCAAGTCGTACCGCGACCTGCCGCTGCGGCTCGCCGAGTTCGGCTGCTGCCACCGCAACGAGCCGCATGGCGCGCTCCATGGCATCATGCGCGTGCGCCAGTTCACGCAGGACGACGCGCACATCTTCACGGACGAGGACCGGCTGATCGAGGAGGTGCAGGCGTTCTGCGAGCTGCTCGACGGCGTGTACCGCGATCTGGGCTTCGACGACTATGCGGTGAAGCTCGCGCTGCGCCCCGAGAAGCGGTTCGGCGACGACGCGATGTGGGACAAGGCGGAGGGCGAGCTGCGCGAGGCGGTCATGCTCTCCAAGTTGAGCGACACGATCAAGGGAAAGTTCGAGGAGCTGCCGGGCGAAGGCGCCTTCTATGCGCCCAAGCTCGAGTTCCACCTGACCGACGCGATCGGGCGGACGTGGCAGGTCGGCACGATCCAGTCGGACCGCGTCCTGCCTGAGCGGCTGGACGCGAGCTATGTCGGCGCCGACGGCGAGCGGCACCGCCCGGTGATGCTCCACCGCGCGATCCTCGGCACGTTCGAGCGGTTCATCGGCATCCTGATCGAGCATCACGCCGGCCGCTTCCCGCTGTGGCTGGCGCCCGTGCAGGCGGTGGTGGCGACGATCGTGTCAGATGCCGACGAATACGCGCACCAGGTCGCCGCGGAGTTGCGCCGGGCAGGCATTCGCGTCGAGACCGATCTTCGCAACGAGAAGATCAACTACAAGGTGCGCGAGCACAGCCTGGCCAAGGTCCCCAACCTGCTGGTGGTCGGCAAGCGCGAGGCGGAGGAGGGGACGGTCGCGCTCCGCCGGCTCGGCAGCCAGGGGCAGGAGATGCTGACGCTGGATGCCGTTTCGGCTATGCTTCGGGGCGAGGCGACTCCACCCGACCTTCGATGAGGCCCGGCGCACATGACGATCTTCCAGGACATCCAGGCGGGAACGATCCCGGCGACGCTGACCGTCGAGCAGGTCTATCAGCTGACCGCGGCCGGCATCTTCGAGGAAAACGCGAACTTCGAGCTGATCGACGGGGAGATCGTGCCGATGGCGGCGGCAAAGGCGGATTGGCACGAGATCATGAAGTCGCGGCTCATCCGCGCCATCACGCGCGTCCTGTCGGACGATGCGCGGCTGTTCGTCGAGGCGTCCGTCACCTTCTCGCCGACCTTGCTGCTGGAGCCTGACCTGGCGATCTGGCGCAAGGGCGGGATGCCGCGGCAGATGCGGGGGCCGGACCTGTTGCTGGTCGTCGAGGTCGCCGACTCGTCGATCGGCTATGATCTTCGCGTCAAGGCGCCGCTTTATGCAAGCCATGGCGTCAGAGACTATTGGGTGGTCGACGCCGTCCGCCAGACCGTGCGCGTCCATCGCCAGCCGGGCGATCGCGGCTACGGAGAGGTCAGCGAGTTCACGTCGGATCAGACGGTGACGGCGCTCCTGTTGCCGGAAATCGCGATAAGGCTCGACGATCTGGACTGAACGGCTTCAATAAATCGCTGCGATCGTCTATATCGGAGGGGAAACCACTCCAGGAGTCCCACCTATCCCACCTCCCATGATGCGCCGACCGTTGCAGGCGCCGGCGATGAACGGCCCCCGGTTCAACGAGTTCATCGTGTCTCCCAAGGTCCGCGTGATCGATGGAGACGGCGAGAACCTCGGCGTGATGTACACGCGCGAGGCGATGGAGCAGGCGCGCGAGGTCGGCCTCGACCTGGTCGAGGTGTCGCCCAACGCCGATCCGCCGGTCGCCAAGTTCCTCGACGTCGGCAAGTTCAAGTACGAGGCGCAGAAGAAGGCGAACCTCGCCCGCAAGTCGCAGAAGACGCAGGAGATCAAGGAGATCAAGATGCGTCCGAACATCGACGACCATGATTACGACACGAAGATGAAGAAGGTCCACGACTTCATCGAGGAGGGCGACAAGGTCAAGATCACGCTGCGCTTCCGCGGTCGCGAGCTTTCGCATGGCCAGCTCGGCATGAACCTGCTGAAGCGGGTGCAGGACGACAGCGCGGAGGTCGCGAAGGTCGAGGCCTATCCGCGCATGGAAGGTCGCCAGATGCTGATGGTCCTGTCGCCGAAATGAGGGGTGGGCGTGGTGCCTCCGCAATTGGTTCACCACGCTCTGTTTCTCGTCACCCCGGCCTAGAGCCGGGGTCCCGCTTCTTCGGCGGCGCGGGGTAGCGGGACCCCGGGTCAAGCCCGGGGTGACGGAAGAAGGCTCAGCCCTCTCCCGTCGCAGTGGCCAGGATGCTGGCCTCCAGCGCCGCCAGCCGCGCCGGCGCCACCACCTTGTCGCCCGTCAGGTCGGTCAGGTAGAACGTGTCCACCGCCCGCTCGCCATAGGTCGCGATATGTGCGGAATGGATCGTCACCTTCGCCTGGAACAGCGCGTGGGCGAGCTGGTTGAGCAGCGCCGGCCGGTCGCGTGCGTTGACCTCCAGCACCGTGAAGCGGTTCGATGCGCGATTGTCGATCAGCACGTTGGCGGCGATCGGGAACGCGGCGGCGCGGCGGCGGGGAAGCGGCTTGGCGAGCAGCCGGTCCGCCAGCTGGCCGCGGTTGGCGAGCGCGTCGGCGATCGCGACGCGCACCCGCTCTAGCTGCCTCGCCTCCTCGAACGGGCGTCCCCAGGGGTCCTGGACCAGGAAATTGTCGAGCGCCATGCCATCGCGCGTGGTGTGGATGCGCGCATCGATGATCGACCCGCCCGCCAGATGGATCGCGCCGGCTATGCGGTAGAACAGCCCCGGGTGATCGGCGGCATAGATCGTCACCAGCGCCGCGCCGCGGCCGGGATACGGCTCGGCGGCGATCGACAATGGCGCGTCGCCGGCGCCCGCGATCAATCGAGCGTTGCGCGCCAGCACGTCGGGGGCTTCCGCGATCCAATAGCTGTCGGGCAGGCGCCTCGCGAGAGCGACGAACGCCTCGTCGTCGGGCGCGAGCGCGGCGCGCAGCGCCTCCTGCTTGGCGGCGATCCGCTCGGCGCGCCCGCGCTGCTGGTGCCCGAGGCGCAGCACCTCCTCCGCGCGCCGGAACAGCTCGCCCAATAACTGCCCCTTCCACGAGTTCCAGGTGCTCGGGCCGACCGCGCGGATGTCGACGGTGGTCAGCACCAGCAGCAGCCGCAACCGCTCGATGCTCTGCACCACGTCGCGGAAGTCGAGGATCGTCTTGAAGTCCGACAGGTCGCGCTTGAACGCGGTGTCGCTCATCAGCAAATGGTGGCGCACCAGCCAGGCGACCGTCTCCGTCTCGGCGGCGGACAGGCCGAACCGCGGCCCCAGCCGCCATGCGACCCCCTCGCCGAGCACCGAATGGTCGCCATTGCGGCCCTTGGCGATGTCGTGAAACAGCACCGCGACATACAGCGCGCGCCGCGAGACGACCTTGGGCAGCACCTCGGTCGCGAGCGGGTGATCGTCGGCGAGATCGCCCTTCTCGATCCGCGACAACAGCCCGATCGCGCGGATCGTGTGCTCGTCGACGGTATAGTGATGGTACATGTCGAACTGCATCTGCGCGACGACGCGGCCGAAATCGGGCACGAACCGGCCGAGCACGCCCGCCTCGTTCATCCGCCGCAACCCTCCGGCGGGATCGCGGGGAGAGGCGAGCAGATCGAGGAACAGCGCGTTGGCGGCAGGATCGGCACGATGCTCGTCGATCAGCTTGGCGTCGCGGTCCGCGGCCCGCATCGCAAGCGGGTGGATGCCCAGGCCGTGTCGGTCGGCAAGCGCGAAGATCGCGACCAGCCGCACCGGATCGTCGCGAAAGAACCGGTCGTCCGGCAAGGCGAGGCGCCCACGATCGACCACGAAGCCGTCGATCCTGCGCTGCCGGCGGGGCAACGGCAGGCCGAGCCGCCACCGCGCGCTGCGGCTCTCGCTCTCCTCGTCCAGATGGGTGAGGAAAACGCCGGTCAGGTCGCCGACCGTCTTCGCCTGCAGGAAATAGAGGTGCATGAACCGTTCGACGCTCGACTTACCCGGTCGGTCGGCGAAGCGCATCCGGCGCGCGATCTCGGGCTGGAGATCGAAGGTCAGCCGGTCCTCCGCCCGCCCCGCGACGGCGTGGAGGTGGCAGCGGACCGCCCACAGGAACTGGTCGGCGCGGTGGAAGCGGCGGTATTCGGCGCGCGTGAACAGCCCGACGTCGACGAGCTGCGAGGCGCGCGTCACGTCGTGGACGTATTTGCCGATCCAGAACAGCGCGTGCAGGTCGCGCAGGCCGCCCTTGCCCTCCTTGACGTTGGGCTCGACGACGTAGCGGGTGTCGCCCATCTTGACGTGGCGCGCGTTGCGCTCGGCCAGTTTGTCGGCGATGAACTGGCGTGCGGTGCCGGCCTGCACCTCGTCGCGGAAGCGCGTCGCCGCCTCTGCGTAGAGCGCGCGGTCGCCCCAGACGTAGCGCGCCTCCAGCAACGCGGTGCGCACCGTCACGTCGCCCTTCGCCTCGCGGATCATCTCGGGCAGCGAGCGGCTGGAATGGCCGACCTTCAGCCCTAGGTCCCAGAGCGCGTACAGCATCGACTCGATGATCTGCTCGGTCTGCGCGGTGGGCTTGCCGGGGGTCAGGAAGCCGATGTCGACGTCGGAGAACGGCGCCATCTCGCCGCGACCATAGCCGCCGACCGCGATCAGCACGATGCGCTCGCCCGCGGTGGGGTTGGGGCGGGGGTACAGGCGGGTGGTGACGAGCGTCGCGAGCTGGTCCAGCAGCTGGTCGATCAGCCAGGCCTGCGCCGCGGCGGCATCGAGCCCGCGCGAGGGATGGGCGAGCAGGCGACGCTCCACCTCCGCGCGGCCGCTCGCGAGTGCCTCCTTGAGGACGGCAGTAGCGGCGCGGCGGAGCGTGACCGGATCGCCGTCGGGCAGCGCCGCTAGCCGGGCCGCGAGCGCGACGGGATCGACGATCGTCGCGCGGTCCGTGAGATCGTCGAAGCAGCGGGTGTGCGTCCGGTCGGAGGGTGCCGCCGGATCAGCGGGCGCCGGATGGACGACCTGCGATCGAGCAGGCGACGAGCGGAGGCGGGTCATCAACCCCATGTAGGGCGCCCGCCGGTCCCCGTCAGCTATCGGGCCAACCGCGCCGGCCGTCCCACGATCGAACGGGCCACCGCCGCCTCACGAAAGGCGCGCAGCGCCGCCGTAGCGGTCAGCGCCACCGCCGCGACGAGCGCGCCGAGCAGCATGTCGACAAAGTAGTGCGTCCCCTCCACAGGCGTCGAGAGGAGCATGGCAACGTTCAGCGCGAGCAACGGCCAGCGCAGCCGGCGGATCGGCCAGGCGGCGGCGATGTACAGCACCGCCGCGGCGGTGTGGAAGCTCGGCGCCGACACGAGCCCCCGCAACTCGCCGAGGTCGACCGCATGGACCGCATGGTGGCGCAGTGCAGGGATCAGCTCGGGCTGCCACAGGCCGCTGTCGGGCATGTACGGGATCGCGCGGTGCCACAGGAGCGCGAACGGCCCCTCCGCCGGCATCGCGCCGGACAGCGCGATCGTCAGGAACGCGGCCAGCCAATAGGCGCCCAGGAACGCGCGCGCATCCGCACGGCGGCCGTGCCACGCGTACCAGGCGAACAGGACCGCAGGGCTGAGATAGATGCTCTGATAGGCGAGGTGACCGACGATCTGCAGCGTCGGATGCGCCGCCACCGCCTCGTACCAGGCGAGCCAGTCGAAATGCAGCTCGACGTCGATGCGCTGCAACGTCTCGTCGACGAACCCGCGCGACAGGCCGGCGACCGGATAGGTCGCGACGGCGCCCAGCAGCGACATGACGGTTATCAGGCCGCAGTGCAGCGCGCCCTCCGCGATCGCCTGTCCCCGGCCGACGGCGTTGCGCCCGAACCAGGCCGCACCGAAAGCGACCGCGAGCCACACCAGGATCGGGGCCGCCGCGGGCGTGAGGAGGTGGACGGCGATTCGGGCATCGACGAGCAGCCCCAGCGTCACCGCCGCGCTGCCGGCCATGGCGACGAAGATCCAGGTGAGGGGAAACGCGTTCCGCCGATCGACGCTTGACTGAAGTGCCGAACGCTGTGCGGCCGAAACGGAGGCGATATACACGGCGGCACCTTGCTGCGGCGCGGCGGCTGCCCGTCGCACAATGGAAGGGTGCTACGGTAGCGTCTGTGACAGTTCAATGAAACCGCGGTGACGGACGCCGCGTGGGTGCTTCGCCGTCTAACCCTCTCGGGCGAGCGTTTTCAGCCGGTATAGTGTCTCCAATGCCTCACGCGGGCTCAAGCGGTCGACGTCCAGCGCCTCGACTTCGGCGCGGATCGCGTCGCATTTCTCCGCCGACGTCGCCTGCGTCTGCTGCGCGGCGGCGAACAGCGGCAGATCGTCGAGGCCGGCGGCGATCCCGCCCGTCCTGGCGCGTCCGGCCTCCAGCTTCGCCAGCACGGCCTTCGCGCGTGCCACCGTCGCGGGCGGAATGCCGGCCAGCCGGGCGACGGCGAGGCCATAGCTGCGGTCCGCCGGCCCGTCCGCCACTTCGTGCAGCAGCACCAGATCGCCCTTCCACTCGCGCGCGCGGACGTGGTGGAGGCTCAATGCATCGCAGCGTTCGGCGAGCCGGGTCAGCTCGTGATAATGGGCGGCGAACAGGCAGCGGCAGCGATTGTCCTCGTGGATCGCCTCCGCCACCGCCCAGGCGATCGCGAGCCCGTCGTAGGTGGAGGTGCCGCGGCCGACCTCGTCAAGGATCACGAAGCTGTTGGCCGTCGCCTGCGCCAGGATCGCGGCGGTCTCCACCATCTCGACCATGAACGTCGAGCGCCCGCGCGCGAGATTGTCCGACGCGCCGACGCGGCTGAACAACCGGTCGACGATGCCGATCCGCGCGCGCGTCGCGGGCACGTAGCTGCCGGCCTGCGCGAGCACCGCGATCAGCGCGTTCTGGCGCAGGAAGGTCGACTTGCCGCCCATGTTGGGCCCGGTGACGAGCCACAGCCGCGACCCTTCTCCCAGCGAGCAGTCGTTGGCGACGAACCGCGCTCCGCCGCGCGCGACGGCCGCCTCGACGACCGGGTGCCGGCCGCCCTCGACGTCGAAACACGGCTCGTCCACCAACGCCGGCCGGCTCCACCCGCCCTCGCTCGCGCGCTCGGCGTTACCGGCGGCGACGTCGAGCCGGGCGAGCGCGTCCGCGGTGCGCGCGATGCCCACGCGCCCGTCCAGCGCCGCCGCCGTCAGCTCCTCCAGATGCGCCGCCTCCGCCGCGAGCGCATGGCCGCCCGCCTGCGTCACGCGGCTCGCCAGTTCATGGAGCTCGGGCGCGTTGAAGCGGACGGTGCCGGCCATCGTCTGGCGATGCGTGAAGCCGCTGTCCGCCGCCATCAGCGGGTCGGCATGCCGGGCCGGGACCTCGACGTGATAGCCGAGCACGCCGTTGTGACGGATGCGCAACTGAGAGACGCCGGTCGTCTCGCGATAGCGGCCCTCGAGCGCGGCGATCGCGCGTCGGCCACCGGCGCCCGTGTCCCGCAACGCGTCAAGCGCGGCGTCGTAGCCGGCCGCGATCACGCCGCCGTCGCCCGCGTCGACCGGCGGTGAAGGGACCAGCGCGCGCTTGAGCAGATCGATCAATGCGCCGTGGCCGGCCAGATCGGGCAACAGCCGGTCGAGCAGCTCCGGCCGGTCCGGCAGGGCGCCCAGCCGCTCGGCAAGGCTCCACGCACCGTCGAGTCCGTCGCGCAGGCACGCCAGGTCGCGCGGGCCGCCGCGCCCCGCCGCCAGCCGGCCGAGCGCGCGGCCGAGATCGGGCAGCGCGCGCAAGGCGGTGCGCAGCTCCTCGCGCAGGCCGCCGTCGTCGACCAGCCGGCCGACCAGCGCCAGCCGCCGCTCGATCGCCGCGCGGTCGGTGAGCGGCGCGCCCAGGTCGGCCGCGAGCGTGCGGGCGCCGGCCCCCGTCATGGTCCGATCGACCGCGTCTAGCAGGCTGCCCTTGCGCTCGCCGGTGGCGGTGCGCGTGATCTCGAGGCTCTCGCGCGTCGCCGCGTCGATCGCCATCGCCTCGGCCGGGCGTCGCACGCGCGGCGGCTGGAGGAAGGGCAGCGCGCCGCGCGCGGCATGTTCCAGATAGGCGACCAGCCCGCCGGCGGCGGCCAGCCCCGCGCGGCCGATCTCGCCGAACCCGTCGAGCGTCGCCACGTTCCAGACGCGCCGCAACCGCGCCTCGCCCGACGTGCTGTCGAAGTCCGCGCGCGGCCGGAGCGTGGTGGCCGCGCCCGCGTGGGCGCTCCCCTCTGCGGCGACCACTTCCGCCGCCGCCAGCCGCGCAAGCTCGGCGCCGAGCGCGTCGGGCGTGGTCTCGACCAGCTCGAACCGGCCGGTGGAGACGTCCGCCGCCGCGACCGCGACCGCGCCACCCGCCTCGCCGATCGCGACGCACCAATTGGCCGCGCGCGTGTCGAGCAGCGCCTCTTCGGTCAGCGTGCCGGCGGTGACCAGCCGAACGATCCCGCGCCCGACCAGCGCCTTGGACCCGCCCCGCGCCCTGGCCGCCGTCGGTGTCTCGGTCTGCTCGGCGACCGCCACCCGGTGCCCCGCCTTGATGAGCCGCGCGAGATACGCCTCCGCCGAGTGGACGGGCACGCCGCACATCGGGATCTTCGCGCCCTCATGCTCCCCGCGCGCGGTAAGCGCGATGTCGAGGCAGGCGGCCGCGATCCGCGCGTCGTCGAAGAACAGCTCGAAGAAATCACCCATGCGATAGAACAGCAGCGCGTCGGGGGCCTCAGCCTTGAGCGCGAGATATTGCGCCATCATCGGGGTGGTGGCGGGGGAGGAAGGCGGGCGCATGAAAGTCAGAGCGGTCGGCGACGCGTGTGACGGACAGCGAGGATCGTGACTGTCTGCCCGTCGTCGCTCACCCGATAGCGGATCACGTAAGGCTGCGTGCCCACCAGCTCCCGCGCGCCACCTACCGCCGGGCGGCCGCGGTGCGGTAAAGAGGCGAGGCTGTCGCCGAGCTGCTGCAAGCGTCTGCGCGTGGCGAGCGCGGCGGACTGGTTGTCGAGGGCGATATAGGCGGCGATCTCGGAAAGGTTCGTGACCGCGCGCCTTAGCCAGACGACTTCAGCCATTCATCGAACGGCTTGTAGTCGGGGCTGCCCCACGTCTCCAACCAAGCTGAAACGAGGCTGTGAGGATAGACACGCCCTGCCGCGATATCAGCCTCCGCCTCTGCGGCTTCCGCTTCAATCTCCTCGTCGGTCATAGGAAGGATGGCGCTCCCCAGCGGCCAAGTGTCACGATCCGAGTCGATGCCGGCGTCGTGCTCTCGCCCGATGATCGGTTCGCGTTCCATGTCACCGGTATAGCCCCGCCCGCCTTCGCTGGCTAGGGAGAGGGCGAGCGTACGCGAGGCGATCCCATGTCCGACGAACCCAACGTCCAGTTCTCCGAGCGCGAGGCGCTGCTGTTCCATTCGGAGGGGCGGCCCGGCAAGATCGAGATCATCGCCTCCAAGCCGATGGCGACGCAGCGCGACTTGGCGCTCGCCTATTCGCCCGGTGTCGCGGTGCCGGTGCGCGCGATCGCGGCCGATCCGGCGACCGCCTACGACTATACCGCCAAGGGCAACCTCGTCGCGGTGATTTCCAACGGCACCGCGATCCTGGGGCTGGGCAATCTCGGCGCGCTGGCGTCCAAGCCGGTGATGGAGGGCAAGGCGGTGCTGTTCAAGCGCTTCGCCGACGTCGACTCGATCGACATCGAACTCGCGACCGAGGACGTCGATCGGTTCATCGACGCGGTCGAGCTGATGGAGCCGAGCTTCGGCGGCATCAACCTCGAGGACATCAAGTCCCCCGAATGCTTCATCATCGAGCAGACGCTGCGCGAACGGATGAAGATCCCCGTCTTCCACGACGACCAGCACGGCACCGCGATCATCGCCGCCGCCGGCCTCATCAACGCGCTGTACCTGACCGGGCGCGACATCAGAACGACCAAGCTGGTGATGAACGGCGCGGGCGCGGCGGCGATCGCGTGCGCGGGGCTGATCCGGTCGATGGGGATGCTGCCCGAGAACCTGTTGATGTGCGACCGCACCGGCGTCATTCATCGCGGGCGCGAGGGAGTGAACCAGTGGCAGTCGACCTTCGCGGTCGAGACCGACCGCCGCACGCTGACCGAGGCGCTGGTGGGTGCGGACGTGTTCATGGGCCTGTCGGCGGCGGGCGCGGTGACGCAGGACATGGTGCGCGGCATGGCGCCTCGGCCGATCATCTTCGCGATGGCCAATCCCGATCCCGAGATCACCCCGCCCGAGGCGAAGGCGGCGCGTCCCGATGCGATCGTCGCCACCGGCCGGTCCGACTATCCCAACCAGGTCAACAACGTCCTGGGCTTCCCCTTCATCTTCCGCGGCGCGCTGGACGTGCGGGCGAGCGCGATCAACGAGGAGATGAAGATCGCCGCGGCCCAGGCGCTCGCCGCGCTCGCGCGCCAGCAGGTTCCCGAGGAGGTCGCGGTCGCCTATGGCGTGCGTCACCATTTCGGGCCGGACTATATCATCCCGGCGCCGTTCGACCCGCGGCTGATGGAGATCATCCCCGCCGCCGTCGCGCGCGCGGCGATGGACTCAGGGGTCGCGACCCGCCCGATCATCGACATGGACGCGTATCGCCACAGCCTGCGCGCGCGGATGAACCCGACCACCTCGGTCCTGTCGCTCGCCTACGAAGGCGCGCGCGCGCATCCCAAGCGGGTGCTGTTCGCGGAAGGCGAGGAGGAAGTGGTGCTGCGCGCCGCCATAGCCTTCAAGGAGGGCGGTTATGGCACGCCGGTGCTCGTCGGCCGCGAGGAGGTGTACGACAATTTGCGCGATCTGGGCGTCGACGATCCGCAAGCATACGAGGTCCACAACAGCCGCGTCTCGCCACTCGTGCCGCGGATGGTCGATTTCCTCTATGGCCGGCTGCAGCGGCGCGGCTATCTGCGCCGCGAGTGCGAGCGGATGGTGAACCAGGACCGCAACATCTTCGGCAGCCTGATGCTCCAGCTCGGCGAGGCGGATGCGATGATCACCGGCATCACCCGCACCTGGGCGCAGACGATGCGCGAGGTGAAGCGGGTGATCGACCCCGACGCCGGTGGCACGCCGTTCGGGATGCACATCCTCGTCGGTCGCAGTCACACCGTCTTCATGGCCGACACCGCCGTCAACGAGCGGCCCACCGCGGAGGAGCTGGCCGACATCGCCGAGCGCACCGCGCAGGTCGCGCGCCGCATGGGGCACGAGCCGCGCGTCGCGTTCCTGAGCTATTCGACGTTCGGAAATCCCAAGGGCGTGTTCCTCGGCAACGTGCGCGAGGCGATCCAGGTGCTCGACGGACGACAGGTCGGGTTCGAATATGAGGGTGAGATGCCGCCCGACGTCGCGCTCAACCCCAAGCAGCTCGCCAACTATCCGTTCGCGCGCCTGTCCGGCCCCGCCAACGTGCTCATCATGCCCGGGCTCCAGTCGGCGCACATCTCCGCCAAGCTGCTGCGCGAGCTGGCGGGCGAGGTGGTGACCGGGCCGGTGCTGGTCGGCATGGAGAAGCCGGTGCAGATCGCGCCGATGACCTCGACCGCAAGCGAGCTCGTGACGCTCGCGGTGTTGGCGGCGGGCGGCATCGCGCGGTAGGCGGCCTAGCTGGCCGGCGGGGTTGCCGCCTTGGGTTTCGCATCGACAAGCCGGATCGTGCTGCCCGCTACCGACCAGAGGCGCTTGCCGCCCTGCGTGGCGACATAGACCGGCAGCCGCGCGACGAGCGACGAAAAGACGTGGATCTCGGTCGGCGTCGGATCGAGCAGGTGGCTGACCAGCATTGCGCTGGGCCGGCCCTTGGTCGCGTCCGGCGCGATCGGCAGGCACGACTTGGTGAAGGCGCGCGGCACGCCGACGGCGCCCGACGCGTCGACCTCGATCAGATAATGGCCACCGAGCGGATACTCGCCCGCCCGTGTCTGCGGCGTCAGGAAGTAGACGAGGATCGGTCCGTCCGGGCGTTCGGGCGGCAGGACGACGGTGTTGAACGGCTTGTTGGCGCAGGCGAACACGCCCGGCGCATGGCCGAATGCCGCGCGTGCGGACCGGAGCGCCGCCACCATCCGCAGCCGCAGCGGCGACAGGGTGCGATCCTCGGTCGCCGACGGCAGGTGGGCCTGCACCAGCTTCCCGCCCGAGAACCGGGCGACGTAGATCGTCTTGGGCGGATCGTCCTTGTCGAAGAAGACGAGTGTCGGCGCGTCGGCGGGGCCGTCCACGATCCAGCCGCCCGAGCGCCGGATCGTGTCGGGAGCCTTGGCGAGGAAATCGTCCGTACCGTGCCATGCGGCCTGATCGTAGGCGTACAGAAGCGCGCCGCGATCGAGGGCGCGCTGCACGGCGGCGGCTTCATCGGGGGTCATCCGGTCCGCCGCGGGCGCCGCCGCGACCAAGGCCGATGCGGCGAGCATGACGCTCAATCGAACCATGACCAACCCTCCTTGCTGGAACGCTAGCGGCGCGGCGGAACGATGCAAGTCTAGAGCCGACGAGCATGACCGATCGCCTGAACGGAAGCGAACTTTCGCGTTCATCGCCGGTTATTGACGAGCGCGGCACAAGCGGCGCGTGTTCCCGTCAGGAGTTCGACGCCATGCGTTTTTCCACCGTTAGCCGCGTCGCCGTCATGGCCGCCGGCCTGTCCATCATCCCCGCTTCGCTCGCCGCCACTGCGGCCGGGGCGCAGGCCTATCCGTCCGGCGGGTCGCAGGATTATCCGCAGCAGTCCGGCGGCTACGGCGGCCAGTATCAACAGGCACCCGCCTATCCCCAGCAGAACGGCTACCCTCAGCAGCAGGGCTACCCCCAGCAGAACGGCGATCCGCAACAGCAGGGCTATCCGCAGCAGGGGTATCCGCAGCAGAACGGCAATCCGCAGGAGTATGCCGGCTTGGACGATTATGATCGTGCCGCGCCCGGCGACTATGATCCTTCGCGTCCGCCGCCGCCGCCGGGCTATCGTGCCGACCCGTCCTACACCGCGACGGTCGAGCAGGATCGCCGCTATGAGGCCTATGCCGAGGATTGGTCGCAGCGGTATTGCACCCGCGCGCACAGCAATGCGGGGACGGGTGCGGTGATCGGCGGCCTGTTCGGCGCATTGCTCGGCTCCAGCGTCTCCGGGCGGCGCGATCGTGGCGCGGGCGCGCTGGTGGGCGGGATCGCGGGCGCGTCCGGTGGTGCGGTCGTCGGCAGCACGTCCGCCAACCAGACCAGCCCCGGCTGTCCTCCGGGCTTCGTCGTTCGCGGCGGCGCCCCCGCCTTCGTGTTCGACGGCTATGGCCCATATTACTACGCCGCGCCGGGTTGGTACCAGCCGTGGATCTTCATCGGCGGCCGCTGGAACTACCACCCCTATCCGTATCACGGCTTCTACTACAGCGCGCGCTACTATGGCGGCCGCGGGGGCTATGGTGGCCGGGGCGGGTACGGCTATCGCGGTCGTCGCTAGACACGGAGCACGCTGGGGAGCCGATCAGCCGTCGATCGAGCTCCCCAGCGACGCATGGACCAGGCCGCCGTCAACCGTGATCGTCTCGCCGACCACATAGTCGCCCGCGCGGCTGGCGAGATAGATCGCGGCGCCCGCCATGTCCTCGTCCACACCGATCCGGCCCGACGGAATGCGGCCAGCGACGATGGCCCCATGGTCCCGGGCGGCTTTGTTCATGTCGCTCGGGAAGGCGCCGGGCGCGATCGACGTGACGTTGACATGGTCGCGCACCAACCGTGCCGCCATCCGCTTCGTCAGATAGATCAGCGCCGACTTGGATGCGTGATAGCTGTACGTCTCCCACGGGTTGAGCCGTTGGCCGTCGATCGAGGTGATGTTGATGACCTTCGCCGGCCGTGTCGCCGAGCCCGCCGCCTTCAGCGCCGGGTAGATCGCCTGCGTCAGGAAGAACGGCGACTTGACGTTCAGGTCCATCACCTTGTCCCAGCCCGCCTCGGGGAACTCCTCGAACGGCACGCCCCAGGCGGCACCCGCGTTGTTGACGAGGATGTCGAGCGCCGGTTCCCGCTCGGCAAGCTGCGCCGCCAGCGCCTTGCACCCGGCGACGGTCGAGATGTCCTGCGGCAGCGCGATGCACTCGGGGCCCAGCGCCTCCGCCGTCTCCGCGCATGCCGCCGCCTTGCGCGACGAGACGTACACCTTGGCGCCTTGCGCGACGAAGCCCGCAGCGATCATCCGCCCGATCCCGCGCGAGCCGCCGGTGACGAGCGCAACCCGGCCGTCGAGCCGGAACAGGGTGGTCGTGTCCATGATCTATCCTTTCCATCGGTCATCCCAGCGAAAGCTGGGATCGCGTGGTTTGCGGGTGCCCGCTCAACCGAGCGACCCCAGCCTTCGCTGGGGTGACGAGAAGGGATGGGCCGTGTTCGACAGTGCTACCCGCCGCGCTTCAGCGTCTCTCGGGCGATGATGATCTGCTGGATCTGGCTCGTGCCTTCATAGATGCGGAACAGGCGCACGTCGCGGTACAGCCGCTCGATCCCGTAATCGGCGATATAGCCCGCGCCGCCATAGATCTGCACCGCCTTGTCGGCGACGCGGCCCACCATCTCGCTCGCGTAATATTTCGCCGCCGCGCTTTCGAGCACGACGTCCTTGTTCGCATCCTTGGCCGCCGCAGTCTCCAGCGTCAGCGCGCGCGCGGCGAGCGCCTCGGTCTTCATGTCGGCGAGCATGCCCTGGATCAGCTGATGCTGCGCGATCGGGTGGCCGAACTGCTTGCGCTCGCTGGCATAGGCGACGCAGTCGGCGATCAGCCGCTCGGCGACGCCGACGCACACCGCGCTGATATGCAGTCGGCCCTTGTCGAGCACGCGCATCGCAATCTTGAAGCCTTCACCCTCCGCGCCCAGCCGGTTGGCGGCGGGCACGCGGACGTCGTCGAAATGGACGTCGGACACTTTCGCGCCCTTCTGCCCCATCTTCTTCTCGGGCTCGCCGAGCGTGATGCCGGGCAGGTCCCTGGGCACCAGGAACGCCGCGACGCCGCGCGCGCCCGCTTCCTCGCCGGTCCGCGCCATGACGGTGAACAGCTGCGCCTTGTCGGCATTGGTGATGTACCGCTTGGTGCCGGACAGGCGGTACATGTCGCCATCTTTGACCGCGCGCGTCTTCACCGATCCGCTGTCGGACCCGACGTCGGGCTCGGTCAGCGCGAAGCTGGTGACGATCTCGCCCGACGCGATCCGGGGCAGCCACTCGGCCTTCTGTTCGGGCGTGCCGGCCATGACGAGGCCCTGACTGCCGATCCCAACATTGGTGCCGAACGTCGAGCGGAACGCGGGCGTGGTGCGCCCCATCTCGATGGCGACGCGGCATTCCTCGACCATGTCGAGCGCCAGGCCGCCATATTCCTCCGCGATCGACAGGCCGAACAGCCCCATGTCCTTCATCTCGGCGACGACGGCGGGCGGGATCGCGTCATCCGCCTCGACCTGCGCCTCGAGCGGGCGCAACCGCTCGGCGACGAAGCGCCGGACGGTGTCGATCAAGGCATCGAAGGTTTCGGGGTCGAGCGCCATGCTGCCGGTTCCAATTGAAGGGTCGCGGTGCGCTACCGCGTAGGGCGCAGAGCGGCAAGAGCGACCGGACCGAAGGTTCGAAATGGCAAATCGGTACCACGCGGGCACGATACAAACCGCCCATGCCGAGCTTGTCGAAGCACTGGCCTTCTTCTGCGCGGCGACAAGGACTTAGGGCGAACGGAGCAGTTGCACTCGGGACCCCAACGGATCAGCGCACCGGACGCATAGAACTAAGACCACGCGCAGACGCGTCAGTTACAGTGTCGCACTTTATCGCGGCGAGATCAGGTCGTCGGCAGCCACACACGCTTCGTCCCGATTGGTTCCCCGCGACCGGGCGAAGGGGTGTTTTTCTTTAACCCTCTCCCGTAGCCGATGCTCATACGGCGATCAGAGCCTTTGGGGGTTCCATGAAGTTCAAGGGCTTGGCAGCGCGTTTCGCGCTGGTGTTGACGTGCGTCTTCTCGCTTGCCGCTCCGGCGACCGCGCAATTCTGGCAATGCGCTCCCTATGCCCGCGAGGTTTCCGGCATCCAGATCCGCGGCAACGCCGACACCTGGTGGGGTCAGGCCGCCGGCCATTACGATCGCGGCCATGCCCCCAAGATCGGCGCGGTGCTGGCGTTCGAGGCGACCCATCGCATGCGCGTCGGCCATGTCGCCACCGTGTCGAAGGTCGTCAGCGACCGCGAAGTGCTGCTCACCCACGCCAACTGGTCGCGTCCCGGCCAGATCGAGACGGACGTGCGCGCGGTGGACGTCTCGGAGGCCGGCGACTGGAGCATGGTCAAGGTATGGTACGCACCGCAGGGCGGGCTCGGCACCACTGCTTACCCCGCGCACGGCTTCATCTATGGCGACGGTGCGCCGCGGATGCAGCTTGCCCATGCCGAAACGGCCACCAACGACACGTCAGGCCCGATGCCGACCTTCGCGAGCGACACCAACGCGGTGATCGCGACCAGCGCTACGCCTGGCTACTGAACCGGTCCGTCATCCCAGCGAACGCTGGGATCGCCGCGACTGATGGACCTTCGCCGAGAGATCCCAGCGTTCGCTGGGATGACGAGAACAGTTGAGATCAGATTTTCCGCGCAGTGAACGTCATCCCCGCGCCGTTCATGCAATAGCGCTTGCCCGTGGGCTTGGGCCCGTCGTCGAACACATGGCCCAGATGCCCGCCGCAGCGGGTGCAATGCACCTCCGTCCGGCTCATCCCCAGCGTCGAGTCCTCGCGGGTCACCACCGCGTGCGGCAACGGCGCCCAGAAGCTCGGCCAGCCGGTGCCGCTGTCGAACTTGGTATGCGAGGTATAAGCCGGTTGTGCGCAGCCACCGCAGGCGAACACGCCCGCGCGATGCTCGTCGTTGAGCGGGCTGGAGAATGGCGTCTCCGTCCCTTCCTTGCGCAGGATGTCGTAGGCGGCGGGCGACAGCTTCTTGCGCCACTGCGCGTCGGTCAGCGTGACGGGGAAATGCTCAGCAGCGCGGGCGGGCTCGCCGGTGCAGCCCCATAGCGCCAGGCCGGCAATGCCGGTGGCGGAAAGCGCGAGGAAGCGGCGGCGGTCGGGATGGCTGGTCATAGGTTGAATATAGGAGGCGATGGCGAGGGGTGGGAGGGGTGCCATCATCCGTAACCCCGGACTTGATCCGGGATCCCGCTTTCTCCCAATCGCAAGAAGAAGCGGGGCCCCGGCTCAAGGCCGGGGTGACGAGAGAAGGGCGCGACGATCGCTCGCCACGCCCTTTCAATCCGTTACCGCGCGGCGGTCACTCCGCCTTGACCGGCTCCGCCTTGCCCTTGCGCTTGGGCTTCTTGGGCGCGGCGGCGGCAATCTCGAACGACAGCGCGCCGTCCTTCATCTTCACCGTCACCTCGCCGCCGTGGACGAGCTTGCCGAACAGCAACTCCTCGGCGAGCGGCTGCTTGATCTTCTCCTGGATCAGCCGGCCCATCGGGCGAGCACCATAGGCCTTGTCATAGCCTTTCTCGGTCAGCCAGCTCTTGGCCGCATCGTCGATGCCGATATGGACCTGACGATCCGCGAGCTGCAGTTCGAGCTGGAGGATGAACTTCTCCACCACCCGCGCCACGACCTCCGGGGGCAAGTAACCGAACGGCACCACCGCATCCAACCGGTTGCGGAACTCGGGCGTGAACATCTTCTGCACCGCCTGCTCGTCCTCGCCCTCGCGGGTGAGGTTGCCGAAGCCGACTGTCTCGCGCGCCATGTCGGCGGCGCCCGCATTGGTCGTCATGATGAGGATGACGTTGCGGAAGTCGACGCTCTTGCCGTGCTGGTCGGTCAGCCGGCCGTTGTCCATCACCTGCAACAGGATGTTGAACAGGTCGGGATGCGCCTTCTCGATCTCGTCGAGCAGCAGGACGCAATGCGGGTTCTGGTCGACCGCATCGGTCAGCAGTCCGCCCTGGTCGAAGCCGACATAGCCCGGCGGCGCGCCGATCAGCCGCGAGACCGAATGGCGCTCCATATATTCCGACATGTCGAACCGCTGGAGCGGAATGCCCAGGATCGACGAGAGCTGCTTGGCGACCTCCGTCTTGCCGACGCCGGTGGGGCCGGTGAACAGATAGTTGCCGATCGGCTTCTCGGGATCGCGAAGCCCCGCCCGCGACAGCTTGATCGCCGACGCCAGCTTCTCGATCGCCGCGTTCTGGCCGAACACGACGCGCTTCAGGTCCGTCTCCAGCGTCGCGAGCGCGAGCTTGTCGTCGGTCGAGACGGATTTTGGCGGGATGCGCGCCATGGTGGCGATCACCTGCTCGATCTCCTTGGCGGTGATCGTCTTCTTCCGCTTGGACGGCACCACCAGCATCTGCATCGCGCCCACCTCGTCGATCACGTCGATCGCCTTGTCGGGCAGCTTGCGGTCGTTGATGTAGCGCGCGGACAGCTCGACCGCCGACTTGATCGCCTCGGGCGTGTACTTGACGTTGTGATGGTCCTCGAACGCGGAACGCAGGCCGGCGAGGATCTTGATCGTGTCCTCGATCGTCGGCTCGTTGACGTCGATCTTCTGGAACCGGCGCAGCAGCGCGCGATCCTTCTCGAAATGGTTGCGGAACTCCTTGTAGGTGGTCGAGCCGATGCAGCGGATCGTGCCGCCCGACAGCGCGGGCTTGAGGAGGTTGGACGCATCCATCGCGCCGCCGCTCGTGGCGCCCGCGCCGATCACCGTGTGGATCTCGTCGATGAACAGCACCGCGTGCGGCAGCTTCTCGAGCTCGTTGACGACCGCCTTCAGCCGCTCCTCGAAATCGCCACGGTAGCGCGTGCCGGCGAGGAGCGCGCCCATGTCGAGCGAGTAGATGACGGCGGGCAGCAGCACCTCGGGCACGTTGCCCTCAATGATCTTGCGCGCGAGGCCCTCGGCGATCGCCGTCTTGCCGACGCCCGGATCACCGACATAGAGCGGGTTGTTCTTGGACCGGCGGCAGAGGATCTGCACCGTGCGGTCGACCTCCGCGGAGCGGCCGATCAGCGGATCGACCTTGCCGTTCCGCGCCTTCTCGTTGAGGTCGACGCAGAACTGCTTGAGCGCGCTCTCGCCCTTGCCCTTGACGTCGGGCTTCACAGGCTTCTCCTCGTCCGCGCCCTTGGGGCTGGATGCTTCGGGTCCCGAGCTGCCCTTGCCGACGCCGTGGCTGATGAAGCTGACCGCATCCAGGCGGCTCATGTCCTGCTGCTGGAGGAAGTACACGGCGTAGCTTTCGCGCTCGGAGAACAACGCGACGAGCACGTTGGCGCCCGTCACCTCCTCGCGGCCCGACGACTGGACGTGGAGGATCGCGCGCTGGACCACACGCTGGAAACCGCTGGTGGGCGAGGGATCGGTGGCGGACGCGACCTTGAGCGCATCGAGCTCGGTATCGAGATAATGGCCGACGGTGGTCTTGAGCTCGCCCAGGTCCACCCCGCATGAGGCCATGACCTTGGACGCGTGCTCGTCGTCGACCAGCGCGAGCAGCAGATGCTCGAGCGTCGCATATTCATGGCGCCTGGACGACGCGGCCTCGAGCGCGCGGTGCAGCGTGGTCTCGAGCGCGGAAGCGAAGGATGGCATGTCAGATTTCTCCATCCGGGCCGGCGCGATGCGACCCGTTTCTCACTATGTCGGAAGGGGCAAGCCCCGCATCAAGCACCGCCGAAGGGATCGGGCGAACCGACTGCCGGCGGACCGGCGGCGCGGACGCCCAGGCCTTCATGGCCGGAATAGCGCGTCGGCGCTTGCCCTGTGGTTAACGGCCTGTTCGGCACGACGGCGGGTGCGCGCGATCTCCGCCTCCAGCACCGCGATCCGCGCGTCGAGCTCCTCGACCGACAGGGGATCAAGGTCCTCCCGCGCGAGTTGGCTCGCGACGTCCGGCCGGACCGGCGGATGATCGTCCATGTCCATGGCCGGCAACGTTGACCCGTGGCCGGCCCGTGTCAATAACGCTCATGGCTGCCCAGCGCGGGCGGAGGGGGTGCGATGGCGACGACGACCGCGGCGGGCGGGGTGCCTGAAACGATGCGTGCGATCGATCCCGCGGGAGCGGGCGGGCCCGAGGTGCTGGTGACGGTCGAGCGGCCGGTGCCGCGGCC
>NZ_CAXSHM010000013.1:0-11836 GCF_964237335.1 uncultured Sphingomonas sp. | reverse complement strand
GAAGAAGCGATATTTGCAGTACAACGCCACCGAGGTGCCGCGGCCGGGCGCGGGCGAGCTGCTGGTCCGGGTGCATGCGGCGGGCGTCAACCGGCCGGACGTGATGCAGCGCCAGGGCAGATACCCGCCACCGCCCGGCGCGCCGACGATCCTGGGGCTGGAGCTGTCGGGCACGGTCGTTGCGCTGGGCGAGGGTGTCGGCGCGGAACTGCTCGGCCAGCCGGTCTGCGCGCTGGTCGCGGGCGGTGCCTATGCCGATTATGCCGTCGTTCCCGCGGGCCAATGCCTGCCGGTGCCGCCTGCGCTGTCGATGACGGAAGCGGCGGCGATCCCCGAGACGCTGTTCACCGTGTGGACCAACCTGTTCGAGCGGGCCTATGCGACCGAGGGCGACAGCGTGCTGGTCCACGGCGGCACCAGCGGCATCGGCACGATGGCGATCGCGCTCGGGCAGCTGTTCGGGCTGACGGTGATCGTGACGGCGGGCTCGGCCGAGAAATGCGCGGCGGCGCTGGAGCTCGGCGCGGCCCATGCGATCGACTATAAATGTGAGGACTTCGTCGCCCGGGTGGCGGAGATCACCGGCGGGCGCGGCGTCGCGGTGGTGCTCGACATGGTCGGCGGCGACTATCTGCCCCGCAATCTCCAATGCCTTGCCGAGGACGGGCGCCACGTCTCGATCGCGGTGCAGCGCGGCGCGGAGGCGTCGATCCCGATCTTCGACATCATGCGCCGCCGCCTGACGCTGACCGGCTCAACGCTGCGCGCCCGCGACGCAGCATTCAAGGCGCTGGTCGCAGACGAGCTGTCCCGCCAGGTCTGGCCGCACGTCGAGGCGGGGAAGCTGCGGCCGGTGATCGACCGGGTGTTCCCCCTCGACCAGGCAGCGGACGCGCACCGCCGGATGGAAGCGGGCGACCACGTCGGCAAGATCGTGCTGACGATGGGGTAGGCGTAGCTCCACCACCAACCACCCGTCATTCCCGCGACTGCAGGAATCCCGCTTCTTCCCACCCGTCCGTCTGCCGGGAGATCATCGATGAGGCGCGGTTGGCTCTACATCATGGCCGACCGTTACCGTGGGACGATCTACATCGGCGTGACGTCCGACCTCCCCGCACGCATCCACCGGCATCGGGCGGGCGACGGTTCGGACTTCTACCGCCGCTATGGTCTGCACCGGTTGGTCTATGCCGATTCGACCGAGTTGGTCGTCGATGCGATCGCGCGGGAGAAGGCCATGAAGAAGTGGCGGCGTGCTTGGAAGATCACGCTGATCGAGACAACCAATCCCGATTGGCATGACCTGTCCGACCTGATCGGCTGACGGGTCTAAGCGGGATTCCCGCTTTCGCGGGAATGACGGGGAGTTCTTGCCCTGCGGATCGGTTCGGCCTAGACCGTTGTCATACGAGGCCGCTCCGGGAAGGGGCGGCCGTTTTTGTTTTGGAGTTCCGCCGTGGCCCAGCCGCTCATGCCTCACGCGACCGCCTCGTGGATGGTCGACAATACCTCGCTCTCGTTCGAGCAGATCGCCGATTTCTGCGGGCTCCACATCCTGGAGATCCAGGCGATCGCCGACGACATGGCCGCCACCAAGCTGACCGGCCGCGATCCCGTGCGAACCCATGAGGTGACGCAGGACGAGATCGACAAGGGCCAGGCGGACCCGAACTATCGGCTCCAGATGATCAAGGGTCCCGAGCAGGTCCGCCGCACCAAGGGCCCGCGCTACACGCCGGTGTCGAAGCGTCAGGACAAGCCCGACGGCATCGCCTGGATCATCCGCAATCATCCCGAGATCACCGACGGGCAGATCGGGCTGCTGATCGGCACCACCCGCACCACCATCGCCGCGATCCGCGACCGCAGCCATTGGAACATCGCCAACATCACGCCCAAGGATCCGGTGACATTGGGCCTGACCACACAGCGCGAACTGGACGCGGCGGTCGCCAAGGCGGCCAAGGCGGCCGGCATCGAGCCCAACCAGACCGACACCCGGTTGGAAGGCGACCGCGAGGCGCTGCTGGTCAGCCTGCGTGCGGAGCGCGAGCAGCAGGCGCGCGACGCCGAAGCCGCGGCGCGCGGTGAGGTGACCGATGTGCGCGCGCTGTTCGAGGACCCCTTCCGGCGTTGATTCCGACGCCCGCTACCGGCCTGTCCTACCCGCTGGGAGATCGCGCGCCCGAACCGGGCGAGACGATCGAGATCGCCCCCGGCCTCCACTGGTGGCGCATCTCGGTTCCGGGGCCGCTCAAGCACGTCAACGGCTGGCTGCTCGATGACGGCGACACGATCGTCGCGGTAGACACGGGCATCGCGGGCCGCAAGGCGACGGCGGCGTGGGAGGCGATGCTGGCGGGGCCATTCGCCGGGCGCCACGTCGCCCGAGTGATCTGCACGCATTTCCACCCCGACCACAGCGGGCTTGCCGGATGGTTGTGCCGCCGGTTCGATGCGCCGCTGCTGATGACGCGTGCCGAGTCGCTGATGCTGCGGTTGCTCGCCGCCGATGCCCGCGATGCCGTGCCGGACGAGGCGATCGCCTACTGGCGCGCCTGCGGGTGGGACGAGGCGCAGATCGCCGCCGAAAGCGCAGCCGGTTGGGGGCGGTTCGCCCGGTTCGTGACACCGCCGCCGCTCGGCTATCACCGGCTGGTCGAAGGAGACCGGCTGGCGATTGGCGCGCGCGAGTGGCGGATCGTGACGGGCAACGGCCATAGCCCGGACCACGCCTGCCTGCTCGACGAGGCGGGCGGCATTCTGATCGCGGGCGATCAGGTGCTGCCGCGGATCAGCTCCAACGTTTCGCTGGGCGTGATCGAGCCGGAGGGCGATCCGCTCGGCGATTGGCTGTCCTCGATCGCCAAGCTGCGTAGGCTACCGGCCGACCTGCTCGTGCTGCCGGGCCATGGCGAGCCGTTTCACGGCCTGCACCCGCGCCTCGACGCGCTGGCGGCCGAGCATCGCGAGCGGCTGGACGCGCTCGCGTTGTGGCTGGGGCAAGCACCGCGGCGCGCCGTGGACTGCTTCGCGGCGTTGTTCCGGCGGCCGGTCGGCGACGATGTGCTGAGTCTCGCGACCGGCGAGGCGCTCGCACACCTCCGCCGGCTGGAGCGCGAGGGGCGGGCGGTCCGTACGGTCCATACTGGGCGGGATGACGTCTGGTGGTGGACGGCCACCTGACCTAGCGTGGCCGGGCTACGTATCGCGATTCGGAAGAGAGCCAGGCCATGTGCGACGACCATAGTATCGAGGACAATAACCGGCTGCTGGGCGACGTGTCGCGCCGCGGGTTCGGCGTGCTGACGGGCATGGCCGGCCTTGCCATGATGCTGCCCGCGCCCGCCGACGCGCTGACGATCGCGGGCCGTGACGTGTCGATCGCGACGCCGGACGGCCACGCGGACGCCTATTTCGTCGCGCCGTCGAGCGGCAGGCATCCCGGCGTGCTGGTCTGGCCGGACATCATGGGGCTGCGGCCTGCGTTCCGGCAGATGGCCGATCGGCTGGCGCAATCGGGCTATGCGGTGCTGGTGGTGAACCAATTCTACCGCTCGACGAAGGCACCGTTCCTCGCCCCGGGCGAGAGCTTCGACCAACCAGATGTCCGGGCCAAGATCATGCCCTTCACCAAGGCGCTGAGCCCGGACGGCACGACGCGCGACGCGATCGCCTTCATCGGCTTCCTCGACGCGCAGCCCCAGGTGGACAGGGCGCGGGGGCTGGGCACCACCGGCTATTGCATGGGCGGACCGATGGTGTTCCGCACCGCGGCGGCGGTCCCCGGCCGCATACGCGCGGGCGCGACCTTCCACGGCGGCGGGCTCGTCACCGACGCGGCCGACAGCCCGCACCTGCTGATCCCCAGGATGAAGGCGAAATATCTGATCGCCATCGCCGCCAACGACGACGCCCGCGCGCCGACCGACAAGGACACGCTGCGCACCAGCTTCGCCGCCGCCAAGCTGCCCGCCGAGATCGAGGTCTATGCCGGCACGATGCACGGCTGGTGTCCGCCCGACAGCCGGGTGTACGACGCGCAGGCGGCCGATCGCGCATGGGGCCGCATGCTGGCGCTGTTCGGCCCCGCGCTCGCCTGAAGGAGCAAAGACCATGAGCCTCACCCTCTATACCAACCCGATGTCGCGCGGCCGGATCGCGCGCTGGATGATCGAGGAGGTCGGCGCACCGTATGAGACGGTCGTGCTCGGTTATGCCGACAAGATGAAGGCGCCGGACTATCTGGCGATCAACCCGATGGGGAAGGTCCCGGCGATCGTCCATGACGGCAGGGTCGTGACGGAAGTAGCGGCGATCTGCGCCTATCTCGCCGACGCTTTCCCCGACGCCGGACTTGCGCCGCCGCCGTCCGAACGGGGCGAGTATTACCGCTGGATGTTCTTCGCCGCCGGGCCGGTCGAACAGGCGGTGACCAATCGCTCGATGGGGGTGACGGCGGACGAGCAGAAGTCGCGGATGCTCGGCTACGGCACCTACGACAAGGTCGTCGAAGTTATGGATCAAGCGCTGACGGGTCGCGAATGGATCGCGGGCGATGCGTTCAGCGCCGCCGACGTGGTGTTCGGCGCGCAGATCGTCTGGGGCATGCAATTTCAGACGATCCCCAAGCTGGACGCCTTCGTCGCCTATGTCGCCCGGCTGACCGCGCGCGACGCGTACAAGCGCGCGGCGGCGCTGGACGACGCGGCGATGCCGATGGCGGCTTAGGGTATTTCCTGGTCAGTCGTACTCATCCTCCCCCGCCAGGGGGAGGGGGACCAGCGAAGCTGGTGGAGGGGGAGGCAGCCGAGACGTTCACCGTTCCTCCCCCTCCGTCCGGCTGCACCGGCCACCTCCCCCTGGCGGGGGAGGAAAGAGGCGCAGGTGTCGCTTCGATGTTAGGACGGATCCTAGGCCGTCATTCCGCATCAAGCCCGGGTGACGATTGCTTGGTGGTCAGCACCGCCATCCGCTCCGGCAACTGCGCCCGGATCGTCCTGCGCATCGTGACGTCGGCCGTGCCCCAGCCGACGATCTCCTCGATCGTCCGGCCGCAGCCGGCGCACCAGCCGGTCGCGTCATCGATCACGCAGACGTTGACGCACGGGCTGGCTGCGTCCGCGGGCATGGGCCCGCCGCGGTCGGTCACCGGTGCCGACGTGCTACGCCGCCCATTGCGCCAGCCAGTCGGCCAGCCCCTGCGGGCTCATGTGGCGCGCGTCGGACAGCGCGGTCTCGTGGCCTGCGTCGACCAGCCGGTCGGTCTTGGGATCGACTATCAGCACCGCGGGAACGCCAGCGAGCCGGCCCTTGATGCCGTAATGCTCGGCGATCTGGCCGTTCTTGTCGAACCGGCCGACGTCCACCGTCACCACCTCGTAATGTTTCGCCACGAACGCATCGATCCCGGGCAACCGGATCGTGCCGGCCAGAATGCGGCAATCGAGGCACCAATTGCCGCCCAGATCGATCAGCAGCCGCTTGTGGGCCTTCAGCGCGCGCGCCTTGGCGACGGCGATCGTCTGGTCCGCGTTCGCGCCCTCGTCATAAGGTAGCGGCAGCGGCTGGGCGAGCTGGTCGAAGCTGGTCGCGGCGACATGCGGCGCCGGGGTCGCGGCGATCGACAGCGCGGCGGGCAGGGCGGCGGCGGACAGCGCGAGCGCGGCGGTGAGGATCGAAGGACGCATGGCAGGTTCTCCCGTTGATGGCAGCCTTCTTGCCTGCCGATCCGCGCCGGCCAACCCCTATCCGGCTATCGTGGCGCGAAGAAAATCCGGTATCGGCCCGTTCCAGCCGTCGTCGCCGGGAGTGTCGCGCGGCTCGTCGCGGCGGGGGCGAGGATCGGGCCGGCGTTCGTCGCGCGGCGGCCGGGCTTCGCGAACGATGACCTCCGGCTCTGCCACGGCCTCGGGCACGACGGCCGCTTCCCGCTCACGCGGCGCGCGTTCCCGACGACGTGGTGCGCGCTCCTCGCGGGGGGCTCGCTCCTCACGGGGCGCTGCGGCCTCCGCCGCCGGTTCGCGCTCCGCCGGGGACAGCCGCTCGATCTGCTGACCCGTCAGCTTCTCGATGTTGGCGATGTTCTCGGCGTCGTCAGGCGCCACGAAGGTATAGGCCGTGCCGGTCGCGCCCGCACGGCCCGTGCGGCCGATGCGGTGGACGTAATCGTCCGGGTGCCAAGGCGCGTCGTAATTGATGACGGTGCTGACGCCCTTGATGTCCAGCCCGCGCGCGGCGACGTCAGAGGCAACCAGCACGTTGACGACGCCGGACTTGAACAGCTCCAGCTCGGCGATCCGCTGCGGCTGTTCCATGTCGCCATGGATTTCGCCGGACTTGAGCCCGGCCTGCTTCAACACCTTGTTGAGGTCGCGCACCGTCGTCTTGCGGTTGCAGAAGATGATCGCGTTGGTCACCTCCACCTGGTCGAGCAGCCGGCGCAGCGTCTCGCGCTTGGCGGACTGCGACGCGACGGTCACCAGATATTGCTTGATGTTGAGGTTGGTCGACGCGGGACGCGACACCTCGATCTGCTTGGGATTGTCGAGGAACTTGTCCGCCAGCTTCTTGATCGGCGGCGGCATCGTCGCGGAGAACAGCAGCGTCTGGCGTTGCTTTGGCAGCTTGGTGCAGATCTCCTCGATGTCGGGGATGAACCCCATGTCGAGCATCCGGTCCGCCTCGTCGATCACCAGCATCGAACAGCCGGTCAGCAGGATCTTGCCGCGCCCGAACAGATCCATCAGCCGGCCGGGCGTCGCGATCAGCACGTCGACGCCGCGCTCCAGCGCCGCGATCTGGTCGCCCATCTGCACGCCGCCGATCAGCAGCGCCATCGAGAGCTTGTGGTATTTGCCGTATTTCTCGAAGTTCTCGGCCACCTGCGCGGCGAGCTCGCGCGTCGGCTCCAGGATCAGGCTGCGCGGCATGCGCGCGCGGCTGCGGCCATGGGCGAGAATGTCGATCATCGGCAGCACGAAGCTGGCCGTCTTGCCGGTGCCCGTCTGGGCGACGCCGATGATGTCGCGCATCATCAGCACCGACGGGATGGCGCTGGCCTGGATCGGGGTCGGCTCAGTATAGCCGGACTCATTCACCGCACGCAGCAGTTCGTCGGAAAGGCCGAGATCGGCGAAGTTCATGCAAGGTTACCGGAAGAGTGGGCACAGGCGGCCACTCGCGCGCGCCTCGCCAACATGATCCGGCCCGCGATGTCAAGGTTTGGGGCCGGTCGACGCAGCAATCCGGCTGCGCGAGCGCAGCCTCTGCGACGATCTCAGCGCCTCGGAACCAGTCGTCTGAAACTGTGGATCGGGCAGGCAGCGCCCGACCGCGAGCGGATCGAATCGCGGCCAGCGCACACCTGCCCATCGCTCGTCGGCTTGATGTAGAATCCAAGGTAATAGTCGAGCGCCGGGCAATCCGATTCCAGCAGCGCGCGGGTACGCTGGCCGTCCGCCATGATGAGGTCGACGCTACCGCTGCGTGGCACGGTGGCGCCGATGATGTCCTCCGCCGGCACGCAGCGCGCGCCCTTCTTCTCGGTCCAGCGGGGCGCCGGTTCGCCGGGCAGGGACGAGGCCGCGAGATCGGGGTCGCGCCGCATCCGGGGTATCCGGATCACGATGCGTTCGTGGATCGACAGCTGCGCCCATTGCACGGGCGCATCGTTGGGCGGCGCCGGTCCCTGCGCGGCGCCTGGAACGGCCGCGACGAGCGCGAGAAGGGGAATAAGGCGGAAAGTCATCGACTGCCCGTGTCTTAGGCGTAACGATTGAACCGTCGATGAACTTGGCCGCAGGGCGCTTCCGGCGACGAAAGCGCCCCGGTAGAAGACGGTATGACGCCCGCGCAACAGTCGCTGCTCGACGACCTCTCGCCCGTGCTCGGCGCGAAGGGCATCACGACCGATCTCGCCGACATCGCGCCCTGGACGATCGACTGGCGCCGGCGCTACCGGGGCGAAGCGCCTGCGCTCCTGTCGCCCGCCTCCACCAACGAGGTGGTGGCCATCGTCCGCGCAGCGACGCGCCACCGCGTGCCGCTGGTAGCGCAGGGCGGCAACAGCTCGATGGTCGGCGGGGCGACGCCGCCTCCGGATGGCGCGGCGCTGCTGCTGTCGCTGCGGCGGATGAACCGGATGCGCGGCCTCGATGCCGACGCGGGGCTTGCAGTGTGCGAGGCGGGCGTGATTTTGGCTGACCTGCAGGAAGCGGCGCTGGCGCAGCGGCGGCGCTTCCCGCTGACGCTGGGCGCGCGCGGGAATGCGACCGTCGGCGGTCTCGTGTCCACCAATGCGGGCGGTACGCAGGTGCTGCGCTGGGGCACGATGCGCGGGCTGGTCGCGGGGCTGGAGGCGGTGCTGCCCAGCGGCGAGGTGTACGACGGGCTCGCCGCGCTGAAGAAGGACAACCGTGGCTACGACCTGACGCAGCTGCTGATCGGGGCGGAGGGAACGCTGGGCGTCGTCACCGCGGCGACGCTGCGGCTGGCGCCCGCGATCGCGCAGCGCGGCGTCGCCTGGGTCGGGGTGGCGGACCCGGCCGCCGCGCTCGTCCTGCTCCGGCGGTTGCAGCGGCAGACCGAGGCGGTGGAGAGTTTCGAGCTGCTGCCGGCCGAGACGCTGGCGGCCGTGCTGGCGCATGTGCCGAGCGCGCGGTCGCCGCTGGCGGGCGGGCATCGCTGGCATGTGCTGGTCGAGGCGGTGACCGGCGATGCGGCCGCGCGTGCGCCGGCCGACGAGCTGGCGGACTGGCTCGCGCCGTCGATCGCCGACGGGCTGGTCGAGGATGCGGTGATCGCGTCGAGCGAGGCGCAGGCCGAGGCGTTCTGGGCCTTACGCGACGCTATCTCGGACGCGGAGCGCGCGACCGGTCCGGCGGTGCAGCACGACATCTCCGTGCCCGTTGAGGCGATGCCGCGTTTCATGGTGGACGCGGCTGCGGCGGCGGAGGCGCGCTTTCCCGGCACGCGCGCGAGCGGCTTTGGGCATCTGGGCGACGGCAACGTCCACTTCCACGTTCGCGCGCCGACGGGTGTCGACCGCGACCGCTGGTACGCCGACGAGGCGCCCGCGATCACCCGGTTCGTCCACGACCAGGTGGCGGCCGCCGGCGGCTCGATCTCGGCGGAGCATGGCATCGGCCAGATGAAGATCGCGGAACTCGAACGGCTGGGCTCGCCTGCGCGCCTGGGCGCGATGCGCGCCATCAAGGCCGCGCTCGACCCGCTCGGACTGATGAACCCGGGCAAGCTCGTCGCGCCCATGCCCGGCGACCTGGCCGACCAGCCCGCGCTTGCGCGCGGCGACCTGCCCGAATAGGGCCGCGCGCTACCATCAAGACGATCCGTTCAGCCTACCAGCAGGAGTCCCGCACCATGGCCAGCGTCGCCCCGTCGCTTCCGCTCTTCTACAACGGGCTCGAGCCGCTTTCGAGCGAGACCCATCGCGACTGGCGGATCCGGCCGCGCGAGTCGGCGCCGTTCCTGCTGGGGCAGCACGCCATCCCGGTGACGGTCGAGGAGTTCCCGCTCGTCCAGCGGCATTTCCCCATCATCTTCTCGCAGGGCGACGAGGCGGTCCCGCTCGCGCTGCTCGGCCTGAACGAGGGCGTCAATACCTTCGCCGGCGAGGACGGCCGCTTCTACGAGAATGTGTACGTCCCCGCCTATGTCCGGCGGTATCCGTTCATGCTCGCGCGGCTGAGCCCGGACGCCGAGCAGCTGTCGCTCTGCTTCGACCCGACGACCGACGTGATCGGCGCGTTCGACGAGGGTGATCGCCTGTTCGAGGCGGACGGCCAGCCCAGCCAGGCGGTCAAGGACATTCTCGCCTTCAACGAGCTGTTCGAGCAGGCGGGACAGCGCACCGCCGCCTTCACGACCGAGCTTCGCGAGCTAGGCCTGTTGATGGAGGGCGAGACGACCATCACCGAGGACGGCGCCGAGCAGCAGCCGTTCGTCTACCGCGGGTTCCAGATCGTGAACGAGGAGAAACTGGCGTCGTTGCGGGGCGATCAGCTGCGCAAGATCAGCCAGTCGGGCCTGCTCCCGCTCGCCTATGCACACCTGTTTTCGCTGTCGCTGATGCGCGACCTGTTCGCGCGGCAGAAGGACCAGGGCAAGATGCCTATGCCGACCCTCACCTTCTGAACTCAGCCGCCGGATCGGCCTTGACGATCTTGCCGAAAACTTTCGGGCCGGCAGTCTTGAAGCAACTTTCGGCCCACCCCATTGTTACTCCTGCGACGCCGTGTCCCCCCCCTTTCGCGGCGTCGTGCGACACGCTTTCAGCGTGTCTCCTCCCTGAACCTCGGCCACCTCGCGACCTGTTCGCGAGGTGGTTTTTTGTGGACGCCCCCAATATTTCCGGCCCGTCACTCGGCAGCGAGGATCGCGCCGGTGAGAAGGCCGGTGCTCGCGACGTGGGAGATTTCGTCGAGCACGGCCCGGATCAGCACCCCCATGCGGGCCACGCCATCCGCGACCGGCCGATCGAGTGCCGCATCGAGGTAGAGCGACCGGTCCAGCTCGATCTGCACCGCATGGATGCCGTCGGCCGGGCGCCCGTGCCGCTCGATGACGTGGCCCCCCGCATAGGGCCGATTGCGCGCGCTCGGCACGCCGTGTTCCGCCGCGATCCGCTCGACGATGCCGGCCAGCGCCGCGTCCGCGCTGGTCTCGTGTCGGTCACCGACCACGATCCGTGCCGGGGCCACGCCCGGCAGCGGCGGCATCGAATGCAGGTCCACCAGCACCGCCGTCCCGAACCGACGCCGCGCGGCCGCCAGCGTGTCGGTGAGCGCGGCATGATAAGGCCGGTGGTCGGCGGCCACCCGCGCCGCGATCTCCGCATCGGTCCAGCGGCGGCGCCACAACTCGCCCCGCCCGTTCGCCCGGCGCGGCACGAGCCCCAACCCGTTGCGCAGCTTCGCCCCCGCCGCGCCCGTGCGACCGGCATGGCCTGCCGCGCCCTCGTCCACCGCCGGGTCCCGCTCGTCCTCGCGCCGGTTGAGGTCGATCCAGGCCCGGGCCTGACGCTGCACCAGCAGGATCTCGTCGCCCAGCGCGGCCAGCGCCACGCGGTCGACATGCCGGTCCTCCAGCGAGCGGACCGCGGCGAGCGGCACCAGCAGCGCTGCCTGCAACGCCGCCGGATAGTCGCGCCCGGCATGCGGCACCGACAGCACCACGGGGCCTGCGGGGATCATCGGGCCGAACCGGTCGAAGGACAGGGGCGTCATCCCGGGCAGGTGTGGACGCCGGCGCGCGCCGCCGCAATCGGCATGGCTGTGCGCGCGGTAAATTGTTAAGTCCTGCAGCCTAGACGCGCGTGTTCTGGGACAAAGGCCGCCGATGATCCGTATCCTGCTTGCCGAGGACGATGCCGTCATGCGCGAATATCTGGCGCGCGCGCTCGAACGGTCGGGTTATGCCGTGTCGGCGGTGGACCGCGGCACGGCGGCGCTGCCGCTGCTGGAGGCGGAACGGTTCGACCTGCTGCTGACCGACATCGTCATGCCCGAGATGGACGGGATCGAGCTTGCCCAGCGCGCGGCGACGCTCGCGCCCGAAATGCGGGTGATGTTCATCACCGGCTTCGCGGCGGTGACGCTGAAAGCCGGGCGCCAGATGCCGCAGGCGCGCGTCCTGTCCAAGCCGTTCCATCTGCGCGACTTGGTGCTGGAGGTCGATCGGTTGTTCGAGAGCGAGACGGCGACGGGCCTCAACTGATCGCTTGCGCCGCGTCGCAACGCTGGCTAGGGCACCGGGTGTGGGCGTGTAGCTCAGTGGTAGAGCACTGTGTTGACATCGCAGGGGTCGCAAGTTC